>JAGRAK010000059.1 GCA_020434645.1 Bdellovibrionales bacterium
TATAGGCTCAGACACCACTCCTGCCAACTACCAGAATGCCAATGTGCATGAGCTTTATATTTTCAGAAGAGTTCTGAGCACTGAAGAACGCGCGATGATCAGAGCCTACCTGATGAACAAGTGGGATTTATAATATAAAGAAAATGACCTACAAACCAAGCGCACACTTAATGCCCAGCTCGGCATCATTTAAATGTGCAATCACATCTGGCGAATAGGGCGACTTTCGAATTGCGTCACTTAAAACTTGCCAGTTCTTAGGACAATGCTTCGACATAAAATCAATAATAACAAGCTGATAAGTGTAATCATTTGGCATCGATAGTTTTGAAAAATTATTTTTTAACCACTCTTGATCAAATGCAGCTAGATATTGAAAGGCCTGAAGCCCAACTTGCGATACTGGTTGAATCAATTCAGCTCTCGCCACCATCGACATATCGACATCACGCGGAAAAGCCCTCAATAAGCCTTTCAAAGCCTGAGCCTGAAGTTCAGATTGCCAGTTCTTTAACTGAGAAAGCACCTCTGCCTGTATCTTCTTTTTATCTTGAGGATCAGACTTTAAGCGAAGCAACGTCAGTCTAGAAAATAACCAATCTTTTTCAGTCAAAGGCTTCACACCCATAAACTTTTCAACAAGAAAAATTCGAGCATCATCTGATCTTTTAGCTAAACCACGCAAGGCAGCTAGGCGCAGCTCTTCGTTCTTACTATTTAAGGCCGAAGCGTAAACCTGCATATCCGCCCACTCATAAGCGCCACTAGCCTCTAATGCAGCAGCACTTACTTTTAGACTGTCACTTTCAATATACTTTTTAATGAGAGCTTCAGACTCAGGTAAATTTTGAGTTGTATACCGAGCAAGCGACTTTGTTAACTGGTCTTCTGTGACAGGTCGCAACCCCTTTAACGCCTGCAAGTCCAATTCACGCATCTCTCGAAGCTCAGCTGAGACAAATCCGTCTTCTGTGACAAGAGTTTGGCGGGTTGAAATTTTATATATAGCCTTGCCCATTAGAGCTAAACCCAAAATAAATACAAAGCCCGCTAAAATATATAATATTTTTGTTTTCACCCCTATAGGGTGCACCGAAGACGCTTAATTGCCAATATGAATTACAACTCGCCTGTTTTTTGCCTGATTTTCACGTATCGGATCGCCACTGGCTGTACGATTGGCATACTTTGGTCGCGAAGGCCCACGCCCTGCTACCTTCAATTGCTCAGATTTAAAACCGACGTCTTGAAAGGCATACATAATTGCAACTGCACGTGCCGAACTTAACTCCCAATTACTCGGGAAATTATTTTTATTTTTAAGTAGACGCGTGTCATCTGTATAGCCTTCGATTTCAATACTCGAATTGGGCAAAGAATTGAAAATAATTTTAGCTAAATTTTGTATTGGCCTAAAATTTTTCTTCTCTACCTCTGCACGACCAGAATCAAAGAGTTCAAAGGTGGCAAACTCTACCACTAGCTTATCTTTGTCTACGGCCACCTGATAATCTTGAAATTCATTAGCCAAGTTAATTTGCGAATTCAATACTGTTTTCAACTTAATTAAATCAGGACTGAGCCCGACAGCCGCCACTTTCGTTGGGCTTACCGCAAACATACCGAGCTCTTTTACCCCAATATATAAGCGTGCAAAACCAAGACTAAATAAAAACCCGATAAATAACACCAGGTTCAAATATTGTATGTACTCAGGTTTTGCATTTCGAGTTTCACGATCTTCAGTTATAAATCGAGCTGCGATATCCATTATGACGCCTTTTGAAGTTCTTTGCTTGTGAAAAACTCATTGAACACAAGCTTTTGTTCATCGGGTAAATTTAAATTAACCGCTTCGAAGACTTCATATGCTGTGTTTTTACGCATAAGATGAGAAACTGACTCAATTATGAGAATGTCCTTTACCCGTACGGCAAATGCATATTTTTCTATTTTTCGTACTGTAGGATCAACAAAATAGTACATTATAGTTAAACCATAGAATATACCCACCATCATGCATGAAAACGCAAAACTCGATCGTGCTACGTAATTCTCTACTCCTGTGCCTGTGCCAAATAACCAAAAAGTTGCACTCATGGCCACAGCCCAACCAACAGCTGGCAAAAATTTCGAAATACTTCTTAGTTCAGCTATTTTTGCCACTGAATCTTCATAGCGTTCATCTGCTCGTTGGCGGAGTGCTCGCAAAAGGTCATGCCCACGCACAGCTCCAGTTAAAAACGTCTTCAGTGCGTCTTTTAAAAAATCGTCTTTAATTTCAGATACAAATTTTTCAACATTTGGCGAAAACTGATAATACTCTTTTGAAAAATCAATCAATTCATAAAGTGCCAAAAGATTAGGTGGATTTTTTTCTATACTTCTATATTTTTTAAACTCAGCAATCAAAGTTCGAATTTGCGGAACATGCTTATAAATTACGAATGCTCCGAATGCCAAACTTGCTAATGCCCAAACTATGGTTGCCATACTCGCTCCTTAAAAAAAATAAGTTCCACCCAGAAAATATCTTTGCGTATTGCCATTTGTCGGGGTTGAAGAAATACCATAACCACCGCTATATCCCAGATGCCCCTCAAGACCAAAACTATCATTAATCTGATATATGGCGCCGACATTGATATTGATATCTAACATATTGGCCACTGACTGAACATTCGGACCAAAACTTTTCACAATGACTTGCGATATACCGGCATCTATTCCTGCATAAAATCGAATACGCGGTCGTGTTGAAATGAACATTCCGCTGTCTTCTTGCTCTGAAAAAGAGCCTTTTCCTGATCTAAAATAATGCCTAAAGCCAACTCCACCAAAAGTATAAAACGGTCTTGAATCCGGAGTGTCTATGCCCTGCATAAGTCGAAATAACATAGCGCCATCATTGGCTACAAACAATTCATACTCTAGATCAAATGCGTTTGAAACTTCCCAAGTGCCCTGAAATGTACCGTTATAGCTCCCTGTCATAAGGCCTGTTCGAACATGAAGTTGCGATTTACGAGCCTGCGCGTTTTGTGATAAAAACATCAACACAAAGGTAAATAGTGCGAATATGAATAAGTGCTTAGGCGACTTTCGTGCCATAAGGCTGTCCTTCATTCCCTTTAGTTTTCACAAAAATCCAATTTTCAACATGAGGGTGAACGGCTTTTGACCAATCCTTATTTTTGCGAATGGCTTCACGAATTGTTTTCATAAATCGGCCATACGCCTGCTGTGGGGTCTGCGCTTGATTTTTTGATTCTCTACGCATGCGTTCAATATCTTGTGACAACAACTCACGAGCTTCTTGTATTGGCTTTGGGAGCTGCTGCCAGAACTTATCTTCAAGCTCAATTGGCGCGTAAGCTATAACTTCAAGCCGATCCCAATGACTCAAATGTGCCAGTGCCGCTTTGACCGCCCCAAGTGGTGCATGATTTAAAAGCTCAGTCGGTAAAGATTGCCTTACAAGTTGAGCAAAATTTGCATATTCAGATTTCAAAAGAAGTACATTTAAAAATTGCTCTTCACTGGCAGGGTCTACCTGATCAAGACTTAACCCCAAGTGACTAATAGATTCTGTCGTCTTATGATGTGATGGTTTTTTATTTGCTTTCTTCTCTGAGTACTGCTGGGCTACAGCCATATGAAATGGTGCCTCGTCATGTGATTCGTCTTCGCTCACTTCTGCACTTTGAGCGGTAGCATGAACTGGACCAAACTGAATAGACCCTTTAATTCTTATCTTTTGTAAGATTTGATATGCCGCAAACACAAGCATGGCAAGAGCAAATAACCCGCCAATTACACCCTTAAATTCTTTTAACCACTGAGAAAAAGTCGGAGTAGGACGTTCAAGCCTTACAACTTGCGTGTTCAAACGACTTGAATCTAAAAGCGGCACACGCTTAGCGATAACTGTCAGCATGGCTTCTACCGTTTTTTCAGGAACAGAGTCAGCCACGACAAGTGTAACATCTAATTTTGCAATACGATCAAATAGTCCGAGCTGAGGTTTGGCTCGCTCTGTTTCAACAATTGTTGCCACCGTCCCCAACATAGATAGACTGACATTTGAAACCTTACGTGTTGTATTTTTTGAATTTTTAAATTCAGCATCGGCGTAGACTTTAAAAAGCTCAGTTGGTACAAACTGCGCAAGATCTAATGAAATCTTGTGACTGAGCCAGTCTTCAAGTTCTTTTTTCTTCCACTCTTTAGATCCCTGCTCGAGTCCAAATGTAGACTCCTCTGGCATCGCAAAGACGACAGATGCAGAAAACAAAATTGAAATAAGAACAAGTACTTTAAGTTTCATTATTTTTTCTTATCTCCAGCCGGGCTACGACTCTCAACTTCAAGTGGCTTCATCGTGTCTGCAATATCAACTTCTTTGGTGAAACCATAGGTGTTTTCTAAATAGCGCACCATCTTCACGGCTTCGACGCGCTCAGGGTCATATTTAACTGCCAAACGATACGACTCAAGTGCGTTACGATACTTATGACTCATAAGTAAAACGCCACCCTCCATCTCATGTATTGTCGAAACCATAGGGGTGGCTTCTTTTAGTCGCGCCAAAATTTTAAGAGCCTGATCATAGTGATTGAGTTGAACCAGACGACGAACTTCAAACATGTCTGAAATATGGGTATTGAGCCACTCTTGATATTCAAGATCACGTTTTGGCACCATATCTCGGTTAATATTTAAATCAACATGCGAAATCTCAGTCACATAAACGCCATCTGTTTTGTACCCATCTTTTCTAAATTCAATATAGACAGCACCAGAGCCGCCGTATTCTTTTTCTAAATCTGTATTTGTTATATTAAGAGGTGTCTTACCGATGAGTTTTACTTCTTTATCACCAACTGATTTGGCATAGACGTCAGCACCTGGAGGGCTTGTATGCAAACTGATTTTGGCAGTACTGCAACCAACTAAGGCTAATGTTAAAACTACAAATAATGCTTTCACGTTAGTAAACTCCTATAGAAGACTTAACGGCATGCGCCTTACAAAGATTAAACTCTAGACCTAGGCTTACGACTTGCTTTTATGTGAATTTTTATAAAACTAGACTTAATTTTTTATTTACATAGTTTTGGCGTACTATCTTGAGACATTGATATACTGACAACCAGTCTTAAGCTCAGACCAGTATTTAATTGAGCTCAATAAAATATACATTACTCTAGTTATTCTGACGTGTTATCCTTTTCGGATGAGTATGAAAATCAAACTGTGGGGCATACGCGGATCACTACCCGCCCCACTGACCGCACAACAAAACCTTACACGACTTAATCAGTTACTGATGAACTTTGAGCGCGCTCATTTGCAAAGCAAAATCACAGCAAACGACTACATAAAAACCTTAACCCCCGTAGAAGCCTTTGGTTACGGTGGCCACACTTCATGCATTGAGGTCAGCACACTCAAAACTCGCCTCATCATAGACGGCGGCAGCGGCATCAGCTCTCTAAGTAGCGAGATGATGCGCGAAAGCAGCAATCTTGGGCGGGCTAAAATTCATATTCTTATGACTCACTTTCACTGGGATCACCTCATTGGGCTCCCGTTTTTCACGCCCATTTTTATTCCGGGCAATGAGATTCACTTCTATGCGGTACAAGATGATTTAGCAGAAAATATCAAACGTGTATTTTGTAAACCAAACTTTCCTGTTAACTTTGATCAACTGCAATCAAAAGTGTTTTTTCATAAAATTGAGCCTCGCAAAGCTATAAAATTTGATGACATTACCGTTACCCCATACGAGCTTGATCACCCCGACCCATGCTGGGGCTATCGCTTTGAGCACAACGGCAAAGTTTTTTCTCACTGTGTAGACAGTGAGTGCACGCGAGTCACTGCAGAAGAACTGGGTGCAGATATCGCACTTTATCAAAATGTTGATCTTATGACATTTGACGCTCAGTACACTTTTAATGAGGCCTCTGAGCGAATTGACTGGGGTCATGCCTCAGGCCCAATTGGTATTGATATGGCCATGCGTGAAAAAGTAAAACGAGTTCTTTTCATTCATCACGACCCTGCAGCAAGCGACGCGAAAGTGACATCAGCAGAACTTCAAACTCGAGAATACTATGAAGCGATTTTAAAAGCGTGCCAAGCCCAAGGTCAAACCGCCCATGAGTTCGAGTGGTGCTTTGCCCACGAATCTATGGAGATCACACTTTGAGCTTTCATTTTAAAATTGAGTCGACGCCCTCTCAAGAAATTGTTCAATTTTCGGGAACTGTCGATGAAAATGCAAAATTTAATGATATAAATCTTAAGCAAAACACACAGCTCATCATAGATATGAAAAATGTGAATCTGTTGAATTCGCTAGGGTTAAGAAACTGGATTCTGTGGGTTAAAACATTAAAGCAATACACCGGGGGAATTTTTTTACGAAACTGCCCCAATGTTGTCGTCCACCAAATGAATGTACTTGATGGCTTCCTACCCCTTCATGCCACCGTTGAATCTATTCTTATCCCATTTTTATGCGACAGCTGCGGCCACGAGTTTGATTATCTCGCTACGCGTGGCAAAGACTATAAAGAGGCTTTCGACGGCCAATCCGAAGCGGTACTCATGCCCCTCGAGCAGACCTGTACGAAATGCGGCAAAATAGCTGAAGCCGACATAATACCGGCAAAACATTTTCAGTTTTTAAAACGTAGACGATAATAAAATAAATTTAAAAATGAGTTTTCCAGACTCGAGTCACTTGATCCAGTAGTGCGCCCATGTTGGCAAGAGCAATTGACGTCGGCCCATCGCAAAGTGCTTCATCCGGATTCGGGTGAGTCTCAACAAATATGCCGTCAACTCCGACTGCCATTGCCGCACGCGCAAGCACTGGAGCCATCTCTCGTCGGCCACCACTGGTGCCCGCAGCGGCTCCAGGTAGTTGTGTCGAGTGTGTGATATCCATAATGACGGGCTTACCGGTTTCACGCATTTCAACAAGGCCTGTCATATCATTAATAAGTCGGTGATAACCAAATGTCGTCCCCCGCTCACATAATAAAACTTTGCCGTTGCCTGCCGCCTCTGCTTTTTTAACAATGGCGGCCATGTCACCTGGAGCCATAAACTGCCCCTTTTTCATGTGCATAACTTTACCTGTTTTTGCGACTTCAACGACAAGGTCTGTTTGTCGGCATAAAAATGCTGGAATCTGAATCACATCCGCCACTTCAGCAACAGCCGCCACCTGAATGGTTTCATGTACATCTGTGAGCATAGGGCAACCCACTTTAGATTTAATTCGCCCAAGAGAATCAAGTGCCGCCTTCATACCCGGACCACGAAAGCTGCCGATACTTTGGCGATTGGCTTTGTCATAAGAGCACTTTAAAATCCAAGGTATACCCTTCTCTGCAGTCAGACGCTTCAACTCTTGCGCGACCTCTATCACCATGCCCTCATCTTCAATTATGTCAGGACCAGCAAATAGCACCCACTGCTTGCAAGAACCCCATTCATAAGTTTGCCCTTGATGAGTAAACGAGATAGGCTGTTTTAAAGGCTTAAAATTTGTACCTGAAGAATCTTTAGAATTTGTCATAGGGGCATTATATGGAAAAATGGAAGAAAATCAAATGTCTCGCACTTGATGTTGACGGAGTTTTAACTGATGGCCATATATTTCAAGGCTTAAACGGCCAGTGGTGTAGAAACTTCTATATTCGTGATGGAATGGGGCTTGTTCTTCTCAAAGAAAGAGGCTACAAACTCGCCCTCATCACCTCTAGCCTATCTGACGACATCCGCGATCGGGCAAAAAAACTCAAAATCGACCATGTGTTTGATAATGTTTCAAATAAAGCCGAAGCCTTTAAAAAGCTCCTTCAGGATAGCGGGCTGCAACCCGACGAAATTGCTTACATGGGCGACGATATCATTGACCTTCCGGTGCTCGAACAAGTGGGGATAAGCCTGGCACCTGCTGATGCCCACATAAAAGTTAAGAATGCAGTTGAAATCGTGACAGCCGCCTCAGGTGGGCGCGGAGCTGTTCGCGAAGTTTGTGACACCCTACTTGAACAAGGGGCACTGTGAGTCTCAATATGAAAAAACGTGCCGCCATAGTCATTCGACAACTTAAAAAAACCACGGGTGCCGCCCGAAATGCACTTGAACAAGTTCGTCTCTTTCATTCACTGGGTTATGATGTGACGGTCATTGGTGATCAACTCGATGAAAATTTGATTAAAAAAAATCATGGCACTTGTATTACGATTGGGCAGTTCCCTATTAGCGGAATTTGGCGCCGCAAGTACTTTGCCTGGCGCGCAGATAAAATATGTAAAAATGGTCAGTTTGATATTGTCATTGGGCATGGAGATCACTTTCAACAAGACATTCTTGTTTTACATAACCTGGTGCATTTACAATCTGAACTTGTCGAGAAGGTGGCCGTTAGCCCCAGTTACGATGTGGGCATCATGCACACCAACATTATTAAAAAATCCGCCTATCGCCTAATCATCGCCAATTCGAAAATTATGAAAAATGATTTAATAAATCGATTTCATGTGCCTAGTGAAAAAATAGAAATTTGTTTTCAGAGTTACAATAAAGAGCAATTCAATACAAAAAATAAAAGTGAAATACGTCACAAGTTTTTTGAAAAATTGAAAGCCGAGCATAAGTTTTCACCCAATGAAAATGAGCTAATCATTGGGCTCATCACTTCAGGTGAATTTAAGACCCGTGGTCTTGATATCGCACTTACAGTGCTTGCTGAAATTAAGAAAAAATATAGTTTTAAGTTTCTAGTTACCGGGCGAGATAAAAATGCTCAAGCCTATAAAGATCTCTCTGAAGAGCTTGGCCTAAAAGAAAACGTTATTTTTCTTGAAACAACTCCTGACGTTGAGAAGTACTACCATGCACTCGACATTTTCTTTCTCCCTGCTCGCTTTGAAACTTTTGGCCGCTCTATACTTGAAGCCATGGCCTGTGGCTTACCAGTACTGACATCGAATCAGACTGGAGCTTCTGAAATATTGCAATCTAAGCAGCTCATCAAATCTCCTGATGACACCGCCGGCTGGGTGAGCGCACTTGAAGAGCTTTT
>JAGRAK010000005.1 GCA_020434645.1 Bdellovibrionales bacterium
TTTTCTCTGATGGATGGTCTGCAATGTAAAGGCAACCATACAAAAACATAAGGCAAAGAAAATAATTGAGCGGGTAAACTTCTGCCACAATCATTTGACTCCACATTGTGGCAGAAAACGCGACCACAAGTGCGGCTAAAAGCGCCAAGATCGGTCGCTCACTTAAGCGCTTATATATCAAATAACAAAAGACACTCCCGAGAGCTCCGCAAACAACTGAAAATAAACTGACACGAAAGGCCACTTCACCAAAAGGCAGCCATGTAAAGAAATGAGAGAGCATCGTATAAAGTGGGTAACCCGGTGGATGCGGAATACCCCAATAATAGCTCGCTAGAATAAATAAACCAGAATCTTCAAAAGTAACAGAATGCGGAGCCGTAAAAAAATAAATAAAAAATGGAATTAAAAATGCCCAAAGAGTGCGCGAACGAAGTAAGGTATCGCTAAGAAGTGCCGACGATTTTTTGCTTGCCTCTTTTTGCATATTTTGAAAAATTGATTACGCCCTTTACGACCTCATATGATAATTCACATTGAGTGCAAATGGACTCACTCTCCTCAAACAATTGAAGCTCAGATTTGCAATTCGAGCAACAAACAATATCTAAAATATCCTTAACTGGCTCTGTTTTTGTTACCGCTCGCACATCAGCTGGACGTGCCCACGCCTGCATCTCGCCTACAAATATTTTAAGCCGCCAGTCTGATAAACTGAGCCAGCGTGCCACCGAGCGCATAAACTGCGCCCCTTTTTTCGAATATCGCTCAAGACGCATGAGAATGTCATCTAAACGCATATAGGTGCACACGGGTTTAATTTTTAGAACTTCAAAACCTGAACGCTCAAGCATCGAAGTCAATGTTTTGGGTGTAAAATAAATTAAATGTTCATTTGGTTTTAAGTGATACCAATGCCGACCCATAATCTGAGCTGACCAACTCTCTGCATTCGGAGTTGTAATGTGTAAAACACCATGACTTGAAAGAGCTCTCTTCGCATCTCTTAATAAATCGAGAGGATGACTCAAATGCTCAATCACATCAAACATGGTAATCAAATCAAATCGCGCCGGCTTCACCGCGAGCTTGTGAGGAGCCGACACAAAGCCATTCACTCCATATTTTTTTCGTGTTTCAATAACAGCGAATTCTGAAACATCAGTTACGTAGACATCCCAGCCACGCTTCTTTGCAGTTACGCCCAAATGTCCAAGCGCACAGCCCACGTCTAACAGACGCCCCATGTGGCCTAAAATTTTTTCTGATTCTTCAAGACGTTTAGTAAACGTCACCACGTGACTTGCAAATTCACCACTGTAGTTTTGATAGCCCCCAGCCTCACCATTGTTTTCAAAGTATTCTTCTTTGTACATAGAGGTAAACTCAGGCGCTGGCATTGGCACATACACCAAAGAACACTTTAAACACTCCACCACATCTGCACCTTTAAAAAGATACAAACTTTTCGCATTCGGCGATTCACAATTTGGGCATGTTACAGGTGCGCGCATGAGTCTATTATCGGCGAGTTGACTCATTTTTTTGACTTATTTTCTCTATCAAAATGCTAGACCGAAGTCACAAACCTAGTCTAAGATCTCAGGCTATGACGATATTTAATAAAATTATCAACAAAGAAATACCAGCTAAAATCGTATATGAAGACGACCTTTGTATGGCTTTTCATGATGTCACCCCTCAAGCACCCACACACATCCTGATGATACCCAAAAAACAAATTCGCTCGATGGCCGAAGTCAAAGCTGAAGACAAAGAAGTTCTAGGCCACATGATGGTGAAGTGTTCAGAAATTGCCGCCAAACTGGGCGTAAGCGAAAAAGGATTTCGCTTAGTTGTAAACACCAACTCTTGGGGTGGGCAATCTGTATATCACCTGCATATTCACTTGCTGGCCGGTCGCGCGCTTTCTTGGCCACCGGGCTAATGCCTAACCCATATCTTGATCAACAAGCTTACGCAGGGCTTGAGCGACAGCACCGGGCTTACCACTCCCGACTATAGTATTTTGATATTTCGTAACAGGCAGCACTGAAAGTGTGGTGCCCACCATCATGATTTCACGGGCGCGCTCAAGTTCAGAAATATGAATGTCACCTACGCGAATATTTTTTATCAAAGGGGTAGACTTCAAACGCTCCGCAAGCTCGAGCGCTCGCACCAAGGTGGTGCCGCGCAAAGTGTAATCAAAATTGGGTGCTAGCAATTCACCTTCTGCAGTCAAAATCATTATGTTTTCAGTAGGCCCCTCGGCAAGAAAGCCATCAGTGGTGACGCTCACCGAAAAGTCATACCCGGCATCTAAAGATTCTTTTTTCATCATCACGTTGGGTAAATAATTGCAGCTCTTCACTGTCGCATATGGAGCCGGCTTTACACCCACCTTTGACAGCATCACACTCACACCCTTTTCATATTTCTCTTCTGAAAGGGAGACAAAATCCACCGCCACAATATAAATTTGACTACCTATGGTTGAGTACGGGTTCGGCGAAAAATCCCCAGGACCGCGACTGACAAAGAGGCGTAGCACCCCATGATTATTGAATTTTGATACTGAAACCAACTCTTCACATATTTTTTGTAACTCGCCAATAGTCTTGGTTATTTTAAGATCAATAGCCCCGGCTGAACGAAAAAGCCTCTCAAGATGTGGCCGAAGTAAATATATGCCCGAAGGGGTGACACGCATGGCTTCAAATACACCATCACCTCGATGCACCATGTGATCATCAATGGGCAAAACCATAAGCGCAGGATCTGTCACGACTCCATCAAAGAGAGTTGAATACATAGCCAGGTATTTTTTAGATTTAGAATGCTCTCGTAAATGCTTAAGCCACTCGGTTTCATTTAGAATTTTCATGCTTAACCTTATCGCCGTTCCAAGGCGCCACCCAAAACAGCAAAATCATGCCCGGTATTGCAATCACACCAGAGAGAATAAAAAATTTAGTCCAACCCAAACCATTGAACTGGCCAAATATTTTATAAAAAATCCCGTCTCCCGCAGAAATACCCTCAATTAAAAAACCTGTTGAGCCACTGGCAAGGCTTCGAGCTAAACCAAAAAGGGATGAAAACATCGCCAGCTGCGTGCCTGTGAAATTCACACTTGAGACGCGCGCAATATACGCCATAAACGCCGAGGTGCCGAGACCGGCTGCCAGATATTCAAGAGTTAAAACCACAATCAAAACCGGCACATTATTACCAACCAAACTTAAAATCACAAAACCAAATATAGTCACCCACTGCATAAAGCCGAATATCCATAAAGAGCGATTGATGCCGTAACGATAAATATAAAGTCCGCCAACTATAGAGCCAATAAACATAGACCAAAAATTAGTGAGCTTTATCAAGGAGCCAATTTGCGTGAGTGAAAAGCCCATATCAATATAAAATGGGGTGGCAAGTGCTGTTGCCATGGTGTCGCCCAGTTTATAGAAAAACATAAAAGCTAAAATCAGCAAAGCTCGTGATACGCCATCGCGTTTAAAAAATTCTAAAAATGGCTCGATATAAGCGTCTACCATATTTTTTGGTGGCGCGATCTTAGTTACAATTTCTTTAATTGAAAAAGTGTGAATGATCCCCACTAACATAAAGAGCGCAATGACCAGATGCACAGTCGACCACGGCACATAGTCAGCTAAAATTATACCCAAGCCACCCGGCACAAACCCCGCCACACGATATGCATTTTGATAAAATGAGTTGCCCAGACCCAGCTCACTATCGGGCAATAGTTCACGACGGTAAGCATCGAGCACCACATCTTGCGTTGCTGAGAATATGCACATCGCGGCCACAGCGACTACAACAGCCGTTAACGCTTGCACCGGATTAAAAAGTGAAAGTGATGCCATTGCCATCATGCACCCAATTTGAGAAACCAGCATCCATCCCCGTCTGCGCCCAAGAAAAGGCAAACTGATGCGATCAAGAAGTGGCGCCCAAAAAATTTTCAGACTGTAAGGCAACGTCACCAGACTAAATAAACCAATGGTTTTTAAATCAATACCATCTGATCTCAGCCAGGCCGGCACCAATTGATAAATGTAATAAAGCGGAAGGCCTGACGTAAATCCGTTGAATAAACAAATGAGCATGCGCTTATTGAGGAGAGCCTCTTTGAAACTTATTTTTTTTGTAGACGCCTTAGCAGAGTTTGAACTTTGATTTTCTGACATTTACACGCGCCTTATTCTGAAGATGAAAAATTATCAAAGACACAATATCATTTTAATTTATGTTTTTCACACACTTAAAGGCCATAGACTTTAGTCTGAGCCGACTCCCACTTTCTAGTAGCGGGAAAACTTAAATTCTACCGCCTACGGCTAAGCGCTGCGTTAAGTTTTGCTGATGAATACGGTGGGTGCACATATGCTTACATCACATGCTGGCACAATATCTGCTCATACTCCCCCACAACCATCGGAGGAGGCAGTCATGCTTGACACTATTCATATCATGTCCGGATTTCGACAAATCAAAGAGGAGTTCCGGTCGCAATGCCGGATATTAAAACCACCCCATGCTCAAAAGTAAATCTAATGGAGAGAGCTTAATAAAATTAGCGCTGTCGACAAATCAACATCACCCGCATGTTTTCTTAAATGATACATATAAAAAACTAGGAACACTTCCGTTTCGTTTCTTGAAGTGACTCACCAATAAAACCAAAGGCATCCATTAACTCATATGGCGTCATCGGGCACTTACGAAAATCCGGCAATGAAGAAAGCCTCGGACCGTCCACCAGTTTAGCTTCTTTTTCAGTGATCGTGAACTCTGCCCACTCATTTTCTCCGCACATTAGTAACATTATGTGCTCATCATACGATCTTATCAAAATATAGGCGGTGTGCTCGCGGTCAATATTTACAAAATGCCAAGGATCAGAAACCCTCTTAAGATTTTGCACTTCATCGATCATCGATTGACCGGCACCCATGTCGCGCAAGTGGATATAATAATACTCACCTAAATATTGCCGAAAATTTTTGCTTAAATAGTCGGCGATCTGCGACATTAGGGCAAACTCACGACCGGGTTTGTTCATAAATTCTTCAAGCGCCATAAATCACGTATCGGTAAATTGAACCCGAGAATTGAATCTCGACTTACGTCGTTGAGTCGCTGTTGACCTGCTTCTTGTTCCCATATACCTATAATCTGAATTGATGCCTGATAGCAGAACATTCAAACATTAGTATAATAAAAAGATGCACTCAAAAACAAAGGCTACACACATATGATCGCACGCACTTATCACTGGAAGTTCAAAGTACGCGAAACTCACCTCGACACTTTTGGTCACATGAATCACGCCAAATATCTCGAAATATTTGAACAAGCCCGCTGGGAGCTTATTAATGAAGGCGGCTACGGTTTAAAAAAAATAAAAGAAACTCAAATTGGCCCCACAATATTAGAGGCTAAAATTCAATATCGTCGCGAGCTGCTGCTCCATGACGAGGTCACCGTAGAGTCTATTTGCACTGAATATAACGGTAAACTTGGTAAAGTTTACCAACGCATGATCAACTCTGCCGGCAAAGAATCAGCCAATTTAGAAATTGTGGTTGGGTTATTTGATATGACGGCAAGAAAGCTCATAGAGCCTACACCCGAGTGGAAGGCCGCTCTCGGCATCAAAGACGAAGCTGAGACGTAAAATCTCAAAACCTGAATCAAAACAAATATTTCAAAATTCAAATTGTAATCTTTACCTATTCCAGACTCTGCGGGCAAGAGGTAGAAGATCCCCTCGAACCAAACGTCAATCTTAAGCCAAGGGGATCTTACATGACACTTCGTACTTTGTGCTGCGGGCTCATTTTGTTTTCTAGCCTCGCCGCAAACGCTGGAGAAATTCTCTCTAGCGATCAAATCAACTTGCTCAAAATAGAGCGTCAGAATCTTATAGAAGAACGTGAAAATGCAGTTGCTCAAATTATTTCTAACGAGAAAAAAATTGAAATGCTTCTTGATTGGGCTAATGGCAACAAACCCAGCACAATAAAAGACAAAGTCGCCCCTGCCGCAAGTGCTGTTGTCGCCGGTGGAGCAGCAACAACTTACCTCATTAAGTACATGCCTGAAGTTTTAGCGAGCTTGCCGGTCAGCGTGCAACGCGTGATCAAAGCCACGCCTGCTCTTGCTGGTATCGTCGCTGCCGTTTACTTCGGCTATGACAGCGTCGAATATCACAAAGTGACAGGCCAGCTCTTGAGCCTTGATACCATCGACAAAAGACAAGCTCTTTACACAATACTCATAGCTTATCGCGAAGCATTGGGAGAAGAAATTGAACTCATAACAAAAGAGATCAATGCCCTCGATGCCCAACTCAATATGTACGAATAATCAAAAATATATTTTAAAACTTTTTAAGGAGAACAAATGAAATCATTAAAACTCGTAACACTTGCACTTATAGCCACTGTCTCAACATCATCGACATCTTTTGCAAATGATCTACAAGATAAAAAATCAATGACGGTTCAACTTCAAATTCAGAAACAAAAATTGCTTGAAGAAATTGCGGTCAACACATTGCTTGCCGAAAAACTAGCCACTGACGTTGAGTTTATCGAAGACTATTCAACTGGAGACCTTACTCTCAGCACAATAATCGCTCAGTACCCCGTAGCCACGCAAGGTACATTCATCGCTGCCGTTACAGCTTCAGCAAAATTCTTTAATAGCAAAGTGATTGACCCCGCACTTCTAAAACAAGAAGCCGGCGTCATCGTGAAGCTGCTTCAGAGGTTTCCGAAGCTTTCTAAAAACACAGCTTGGGCTGCTGGCATAGTTGCGACTGCGGCTTCTATCTATTACACAGTTGATCGTGCAGTGGCTTATGCCGACCTAAAATCAAAGACCGCTGAACAAGTGGGTGCTCTTTACGCAGCAAAAGTAGCTGAGCTCAACATGCGCCGTGATGCTGTTGCTGTTGCTGTGAGCGAACTCTTAGACCTCAATCGTGAACTTAACCAAATGAGCGTAAGTAAAATTAGCGACATCCTTGGTAAAGTCCCAAAAGGTAAAGATAAGCTTTAATTTTTATTCATCAGATCTGTTACGACGACCCGAGTGTTGTCGTAACAGATATTATTTCTTCTGAATTCGAACTTCTTTCACGTTTTCTAAATTATCATCCGGAATAAAAACAAGGTGCCAATTTTCTTTTCCCCTGCCCGGAAACGGCATAATTTTATAGGCGTATATTGTATCACTAAAAAAATAACTATCCGGATCACCCAATTCTCGTCGCACGTTTTTTCGACTTTTACCGACATATAAAGAGCGCTTCACTATGTCTACAGCCATAGCGGCGCGCTGACTTAAATCTCCACTTTTGAAAAGATTCTTATCAAGATCCTTTATGCCCCACTTCAACTCCGCATTTTTAGCTGAAATCACCTCTGACGCAGCATAAGTACTACCGGCAAAACTAAATAAAAAAGTTACCACAATTAAAAAACGCGCAAGCCTGTAAGACCTCAATTTACTTCTTAAACTCATATTGCCACCTCAGGTATTACAAGCGCCTTACGCACTACTATCAGTTGATTCTGTCGTAGCAATGCCAGACCCATATTTTTTAATTTTTGAAAATCAAATTGATTATTTTGAATCATTTTAATCGCTGCCGCTTGGCCAACTTTATTGTTATGGTAATCCATATTTTTCTCTAAAGACGGCTCATGCGCATCTTTCTCATGAGCATCGAGGTAGAGCCTCGCCCGAGCAGGACCGAGCTCCTTGGTTAAAAGTGCCGACCACAGAAAATGACGAAAAGCATCGCTCTCATCATTAAACCCCTGATCCGGAAAGTTCTCTTCTGTCGCTTTTTCAGCTTGGACTTTAAGTTTAAAAACCTTTAAAGCTTCAAATGGATACGCTCGCACAAGCTCCTGCTCGAGTGGAGTAAGCCCTGGATACAAAAGAAAACTCCCCAGAAAAGTACGCTTGCGTGGTTCACATCGTACTTTTAAGTCTTCATCACATAAATCAGGATACATGCTGATCCATTTGTTCGCACATTCAATTTGTTTTTGAGCCTCTGCGGCTGCCCCCGCTGCTGATTTTGAATATGAGTCTTGAGCCCATGCTAAACTTGACCAACCTGTCAAAGCAGCAAAGAGAAAAGAGAGTATGAAGTTCACTGACTTCACACTTATACCCATACATCTCTTTCTGGCACTCTTCACTTAAGCCCCAAGTCTTTCACCACCGCATCAAGCGCAGTAGAAAAATCTATTTCTCCTGAAATTATTTTATCAGCACACGTGAGCGAAGGCTCAACAAATTGATCATGCATAGGTTTTACTTGAGTAAAGTATTGAGCGCGCACCCCGACCTCGGTACGACCGCGCTCTGCTATATCTCGTTTTAAGCGACGGGCAAATCGCACCTCTTCAGGGGTTTGAATAAAAACCTTATAATCAATATGCACTCGAACGACTTCGGGAACAAAAATTAATATTCCATCTAATAGAATATATTCACTTGGCTCTACACGCACAGTTTCACTACGCCGAACATGTGTAGATAAATCATAAAGTGGCATATCAACAGCATGACCCATTTTTAGCAATTTTAAGTGTTGTGCTAGAAGTGGCCAGTCAATTGAGTCGGGATGATCAAAATTAACCCGTCCTCCGTCGCGATCGAATTTGTCACTTTGATCTATGTAGTAGTTATCTTGCCCCAGCAGCGTGACTTTGTGCCGACCAAGACGCTCTGTGAGCAATTTTGCAAAAGTTGTTTTACCTGAACCACTGCCACCTGCAATACCGATCACTTTTAAAGTCCTGTATCCTGCGCCACTTGCTCGGCAGATAATGTGCCATACATACGATCACCGGCGTCGCCAATGCCCGGCATAATGTACCCGAACTCGTTGATACCAGGCTCAACACTCAGCGTGTAAATATGAACATCGGGGTGAGCTTCAGAAATTCTTTTTAAACCCTGCTCGGCAACTAAAAGTGCCACAAATGAGATGCGCCCGACCTTGTATTCTTTAAGTCGAGTAATTGCCGCCACCGCAGTTTCACCGGTTGCAAGAAGCGGGTCTAAAACAGCAACGCGCATACCCTCAATACCCTTCGGTAAACGAAAGTAGTACTCAACTGTGTTGTTCACAAACTTGTCACGATAAATGCCAATATGCCCAACAGCACAAGTCGGGATCAGATCTAAAATGCCGTCGACCATGGCTTGCCCAGCTCGCATGATGGGAACAATCGCCATATTTTCAACAATCTTTTGATTCGTTGTCGCCTGTATAGGTGTTTCAACTTTTATATTTTCAGTTTTAAAATCGCGCGTCATTTCATAAGCTAAAATATGACTCAGCTCTGACACTAAACGCCGAAAATTATCAGGAGTGGTTTTTTTATTGCGCAAATGCCAAAGCTTATCTTGTGCCAGTGGATGATCAATAATTGTTAAATTTTTCTTGTTCATATTAAAACCTCAATAAAATAACTTAAAATACCGTGCCATCACTAATAATATTAAATGGAGGCTTACCACCACGCTTTTCTTGCGCGAGCTTTCGACCTGCCCACCAGGTGCCCCCCTCAAGTACTTTTGCTAGGGGGAACTCATCTTCAGATAATTTTAGTTTTCTCTGTACAACTTTTGCAATTTCATCAAGAAGCGCGACTGTGAGTGCCCGCCACTCAATCACAATTTTTGAATCAGGGTGATGAGGCCTTGCATTCAAATCAGACTTTGCTTCAATCAAACCAGAATCGAGCATCAACCCGCCATTTCGATATTCAGCTAAACCAGTTAAGCGATTCAAATTTAAAATTTTAAAACCCAAATCTTCAAGTGGGTTTAATAGTGAATACGTCAGCCACTGAGAAAGTTTATGAAACGGTACAAAACTCTCAGCTCCCTCTCCCAGTTTGGGATGGCGCCAGGTGTCGCCCATATTGACATCATTCATAATTACGCGACCAGGCCAAATAGAACCAAATCCGGTCAGTACTGTTTTTAATAAAAATTCAGCTTCGATTTTTTTATTCGGATGCGTTTTTAAAAAATAATCGACCATATAACCCGGGCGTGTAACCAAGCCGCCACCAAATATCTCAACGTTTTTTTCACATGCCTTACCTAAACGATGAAGAAGTTCAGCGCGACCCTTCACACCTAAGAGAGGATTGCCAACTGAAACCTGAAATCCCTTATTAATATGATCTTCAGTGATATGCACAAGCCCAGGCCCATCAGCACGCAAAGGCACTGTCACATCAGAAGAAAACTGACCCGTCATAAACATATTGTAGCTGGCAACAGCGAGTCCCTCAGAGCGTGAATACATGTGTCCATCTTGTTCGCGAAACTTCCAGTCATTACCTGAGCCCGCATCAAGCAAAACACTAGTCACGACCAGATCGATCATCACCCGCGCGCGCTCTTCAGGAGTCTCGCCTTTTAAAAGCTCATCTAACTGTGCTACTCGATCAATTCCACCCACGTGAAAATGATTAAACCTTGAGTGATATGGAATTTTTAAAGATGGATATTTTTCTTTAATCACGCCCAACACAAAGTCAGCTACTTCGTCGAGTTTTTCGATGTGAACTGTATATTCACCTTCGCCCTTAAGACTCATCTCAAGAATTTTACGTGCTCGATCTCTTACGCATTCTGCCGACAAAATATAATCTATCGGATCATTACTCATTTAACCCACGTCCTTTAACTTTTTTGAGGTCTTCACTTTTTTTAGCTCCCTCAGGAGAAAAATAGCCTGCGGCTTTTTTAGCTTCCATCTCCACCTTCGCATCATCAGGTATTAATCCATCCGGTATCGGCACGCGCTTACCGATTTGAATACCGCTACCGACAATGGCGTCATACTTCATATCACTCATAGAAATAAAGTTGTCGATGCGTTTGACACCGAACCAGTGTAACACATCTGGCATAATTTGTTGAAAGCGCATATCTTGCACTCCGGCCACACACTCAGTGCGATGAAAATATTGTGCCGCCGTATCGCCACCCTCTTGTCGTTTTCTCGCATTATAAACTAAAAATTTTGTCACTTCGCCAAGTGCACGGCCTTCTTTTCTAAAATAAACAATTAACCCTGAACCCCCAGCTTGAGCTGTTTTAATAGACTCTTCAATGCCGTGAGCCAGATAAGGACGGCATGTGCAAATATCAGATCCGAATACATCACTGCCATTGCATTCATCGTGCACTCGACAAGTGAGTTCTTTTTTAATGTCGGCCACATTTTCAACAGGACCAAATACATAAGCTGTCATACCGCCAATAGGTGGTAAAAATACTTTTAAATCAGGACGCGTAATTAGCTCTGGGAACATCCCCCCTGTATGTTGAAATAAACCTTTTCGAAGCTCGCCTTCAGTTATGCCAAAACGTTTTGCAATACCTGGCAGATGCCAAACAGGCTCAAAAGCCATCTTAGTCACGGCGACATCAAATTTTTTACCGACAATTTTACCATCTTGCTTTATGCGCCCGGCCTCTATAGCCTCACGAATTTCAGGCATATAAATATGCGCTTTCGTAACGGCAATAGAGGGGCGAATGTCGTAGCCCTTATCAAAATAATCTTTAAAATCGGCGTAAACATTTGAGCCCCACGGATCAATAGCCACAATTTTTTCAGGATTTCGCCAACTATCAAATGGCCCAATGGGCTCTGCCGGCGCCGTATTGGTTAAATCAGGTTTAAATTCATTTTGCAGGCGGCCAGCAGAAGTGGCGAGCGCACGATACACAGAGTAAGCTCCGCCATGAACACCAATTGCATTTCTCGCCGTCAAATCAGTTAGCGACGCCACCACAGGACCTCGCTCTTGAGGAGTTTTAGCCCCCCAAAGAATGGGCAATGATTTTACAAAAATTTGACTGGGATGTGAGGTCAATACTACATGAGACATTTGAGTACTCCAAAGATGGGCGCATAATCCGCCTATTTTTACCAAATAGGTCTAAACATTTAGTATAGAGCTATAGTCTTAGCTGGCAAGAAATGACGCCGGCGTTAATTGCCGGTAAAACTGAACTCTAAGTTGGGATTCTCTTTTAAAAGCCACTGAAGATCCCATTCTTTTGCGAGCAAAACCACAGGCTGCTCTTTGCTATCTTGATACAGTATGCCGCCGCCCTTAATCGATTCAGGAGGAAGCCCAGCCTTCTGTCCAGGCGCATCTTCTTTATATCTTGGCCAGCGCGCCACTGAAAGCGGCAAACGCTCGAGCTTCACATCGAGGTTGTACTCTTCATTCAAACGATACAGTAAAACATCAAATTGAAGTTCACCCACAACACCAATCACGGGATCTTGCTCCCCCACTCTCGGATCAATAAAAATCTGAACGGCTCCCTCTTCAGAAAGTTGCCCCACTGCTTTTTGCATTTGCTTTCGCTTCAGTGGATCTTTAATCGCAAGTCGCGCAAAACATTCAGGAGAAAATCTGGGCATCTCATCATAAGTTAATTTTTTTCCATCTGTGATGGTGTCACCAATTTGAAAATTGCCAGTATCGATGATGCCCACAATGTCTCCAGCAAAAGCTTGATCTACTGTTTCACGATCTCGGGCCATAAAGGTATTGGCGTAAGCGAGGCGCAGCTCACGACCTAAACGCTGATGCTGCACTTTCATACCGCGTTGAAACTCACCACTGCAAACACGCAAAAAGGCCACACGGTCGCGATGGCGCTTATCCATGTTGGCCTGAATTTTAAAAACAAAGCCTGAGAAAAAATCAGCATGTGGGTCGACTTCACCAATATTCGCTTTTCGCGGCATCGGCTCTGGTGAATACTTAGCGTAAAGATCTAAAAATATATCGACACCCCAAGTGAATTTTGCACTCCCGAAAGTCATGGGAGTGAGCTTGCCACTCATAAAGGCCTCTTGATCCCAAGGCATAAGTGCGCCCTCAAGAAGTTCTATGTCTTCATAAAATTTGTCATAAAGCTCATCATAATTCACAAGCTCTTTTATTTTTGGGTCATTGTACCCTGTCACATCATGCACGACGGGGTCCTCTTCACCTTTGGTGTACAAATATAATTTTTTATCAAGGCGATGATAAAGTCCCTTAAAGCGATCACCCATTCCGATTGGCCAAGTCACGGGATAGCAATGAAGGCCCAGGGTGTTTTCAACATCATCGATGAGTTCGAGGGGCTCTTTACCTTCGCGATCCATTTTATTAGCAAATGTATAAATCGGGATACTTCGCAAATGACAAACTTCAAAAAGTTTTCGTGTTCGCTCCTCCACACCTTTACCTGCATCAATAAGCATCGCCGCGCTATCAGCCGCAATGAGTGTTCGGTACGTATCTTCACCGAAATCTTTGTGGCCAGGAGTATCGAGCAAGTTCACACGAAACCCACGATATTCAAACTGCATAACTGAAGATGTAATTGAAACACCACGCTCGCGCTCCATAGTCATCCAGTCGCTGGTGGCGGCTTTTTTGCCAGCCTTACCATGCACCTCACCCGCTTCGCGTATTATGTTGCCGAGATAGAGAATCTTTTCAGTGATTGTCGTCTTACCCGCATCGGGATGAGAGATAATAGCAAAGGTTCTGCGTCTTTTGATTTCTTCTGTTTTTGTCATTCTTCTTCGTCACCATTATTACCAATGGCTTCTACTGGACAGCCCTCCATCGCCTCACGGCAGAGATCTTCACCTTCTGGAGTGGCGGGCTGTTCTTTCACAAAGGCGTGGCCGTCATTTTCATCCATCCCAAAATTATCAGGAGCGGTTAAAACGCAGGCGTCGCAAGCAATACACTCGCGATCGACATAGAATTTGCCCTTTTTATTTTCGGGGTACTTATTTTTGATATCAGCCATATAGAGGCTTATTTAACATGTTTTTGAGAGGGATGTCTGCCAAAACCTTATAAAGGCTTAGCAATTAAGGCCTGACTGCGCACAGCGCCCCACCATTTAATAACTTTAATACAAAATATCTTCATAGAATGCGCCCACTTGGTTTTTTAAATCTCGAATCTGAATCTCTAAAATCCAACGATTCGGAGCGGGCTCGCTCTTAAATTCATTTAAGTAGCCCTTATAATACGCCGCATGGGGGAAGTCCCCAATTCGGTGACCACGAGCTCCATCAACTACAAGTTCATAACCCGCCTCTGAGGCCAACTTTTCAGCGTATTTATAAAGCTCCTCACCCGAAAACCGCTTATCTAAATATGCCGCCCGTACAGATTTATTGATGGTTTCACAGGTCAGACGGGCTTTTTTACCCTCAGGGTACTGGCCTAGCACAAATGTTCGGCCAGCATCACCCTCATAGCCATCAAAGACTAAGCCCACATCTAAAAAGAAAATATCATTTTCTTTTAAGACAACATCTGGCTCAGAAGGCTCACGAAATGACTTTAAAGTATTCACACCAAATCTGATCTTAGGTGGATGCCAGTACCTCTCGGCATCCGACTCCATTTGAAGGTTATTATAAAGAACCATAGCCGCCTGCTCAGTCATGCCTGGCCTGATTTGAGTGGCGAGATCATTGAGTAAATAAATCGTTTTTTCTTGCGCCTCATTTAATTTGTCGAGATCAAAACCTTCAATGACTCGCTCTTCTTGCATTTTTGCCCCTAATTCGCCAGCACAACTCGTGCACAGCCTTTTCGCATATTCTTGATTAAAATGCGTCTTGTGACCTATCTACGTAGCTCAATTTTAACAAAATAGACAGTACAAAAATCCCCCTGCAATAGCGAAGCGCCCAGGTCTCGATAAGCCCCAATATTCATTGGGTCACCCTTAACTTGGCTTAATTCTTTTTCACAAAAGCTGGCGTTTTGAATTTCATCTTGCTTTAGCCAGTAATTATGTTTCATTTTTTTTGAAATTCTCAATTGGCCTGACTGGTCATTGAACTCAAATCCACATGAGAACTTTGAGTCCATAAGCTTCGCCATAGAAGACTGCCCTCTTACGAGAACTTTGGTTGATAGTCGAACCGTGCCAACTTCTGCACCAAGTGCATTCTCAACACTGTCAATTTGGTCACGGAGTTTTAAATCCAGGCTATGACACTTTGCCTCAGCACTTTCAAAACTTTGCGCCGACCAGAGTGGAATTTTGTAAACCGTTTTATTTGAATAAGCCTGCGCTTGCGTGCTGGCACAGATCAAAAGTAATACACCAAATAAAGTTGAAATTTTCATTTCGCGCTCCTCTCACCGAGGGACATTTTATATTAAACTATTGGGTTTTAGTGAGATAATTTGATCTCGGGTAATAATGCCACGGATGTCTATTTTTTGGACACAGGCTTTTTTCTCACGGGCAATTTCTCCTCATAAAATCAACATAATGACTTTCATGCGTCAGCTGAAAAACGGGCTCACCGTCAATATAATCAAATATTTTTGACATTCGAACTGAACACGTCTGCGAAGGCCTTACAATTTTGACCATTGATTTTTTTTGCATCACAGGAGAATTGCCCATGGCAAATCCCATGTCAAAATAAATACCCGGGTAGTCAACGATCTCAATACCACCTCGATTATCGCGTGATACCAGATCACTTTCGATAATTTGACCCGTATCAATATGAGTGAATTTACCAACTGAGAGATTAAACACGGCCCGCGATCCATTAGGTAAATGTATGATCGCTTCATCACCTAAAATATCAAAGCCAAGCTCACTCACCATTGGTGCGAAATAAAATACCCGCGCTCCCGTATCAGTTGACGCAGATCCAGAACCGAAAGAGTTAAACACCATAAACTGACCATCTGAAGTAAATAAATAATCACGATAAATCAGACCCGGAGTATAGTTAGATCCGATAGCTAAAAAACAAGTACCAGATGATCTGAGTGATGTATGGAGGTGATATTTATCAAGCTTAATAGAATGCGTCTCACAAGCAGAAGTGGCTGCATAAGAATGAAAAGACAAGAGTTGAACTGCAAGAACAATTACCGCAGTCGACAAAAATGAATATACTCGCATCCAATTATTTTACTTGCATACTATAAACTTTAGCATTCTTTAATGAAAGCTTAAGACGAACATCCAGTCCAGATAGCGAACCTAAATCATTCGACCCGCGCCAACTCAAAAGCCGTCTCAGATCATCTACCTTTTTAATTTCATCGTTTTCATTAAAGCCAAAACCTTTAAGTACTTGACCCTCTTTATCTGTCAGCGCCACTCTGACACTCCCCTTCAAGGCCTCAACATTAAGCTCTAGGTTTTTACCATCCAGACGAAAGGGCTTTGTTAAAACTTCGCCACCAGACTTATCAGCATTAAGTGCGGCAAACCGGTCTAGTGGAGCGCGCACACGATAGTAGCGCTTGTACCCATCTTTACCATTCGGGGCAGCATCCGTATTGTACTCAACATAAAACCAGATTTCGTCATCACGACGAACAACGCCATAAAATGAAAGTGTGGTTGTCACTTTTGCATCTTCAATTTTACCCACTGGCGGGAAGAGCCATTTGTTTTTATCACCGTCATAGGTCTTCCAATTTTCACCATCGCGACTCACCGCAAGCTCCGAACGAATGAATTGAGTGAAATCTTTTACCTTCGTTGTCGACACCCACGGAAAGGCCAAATAAGTATCAGGGGCCCACTGGTATTTTAACGGTCGCGGTCGATAAATTTCATCAGCCAAAATAAACCATGGTGTTTTAATTTTAGTGCGCGGACGCATACCCGTTTCTCCCTCATCACTTAGCATGGGCAATGTCCAACTCTCAAAATAAGGTTTTTCTAACTTACGAAATGGCCATGGCTTATATGGGTTATCTGTTTTAAAATATATAGCCGCACGCCCCTTGTCTTCATCATCGTGCGGGGTACCCGCGCCTCGCTTCATAAAATTATAATAAACATTTTTTTGATCATCATACATAAGCTCAGCATCTCCACCGACACTGAGCGGGAGCATCGCCACTTCATTTCGACGCCAAGTGATACCATCAGGAGAAAGATATAAATAAATACCTCGATTTGCTACCCAAGACGCCATCTTATACTTTGTCTCACTTGACGCTGCAGGATTTGGATCTTGCATAACGGCACCGCCCATAGGACGCTCAGTGATAATTACGCCATCACCCTTACCATAATTTCTACTCTCAAAAGTGAGACCATCTTCTGATGAATACAGTCGACTAATCCCGTCAGGATGAGAATAACCATCACCGATGTAAAATAGGATTTTCTTATTGTGTTCAAAAACAGATTCGCGCCACATACCCTGCACAGGCTCAAAAGGCACAGTGCCATTTGCTGTTTTCAAATACACAGGCTCTGGGTTTTTTAATTCATTTACTTTAATTTTAGTGCTTCCCCCAAAACTCTCAATCATCGAGTCATCTACAAATAGATGCTTACGAGTGCCGAGTGGCAATGTTTGGCCATTCCACTCCTTATTAAAAAGTAATGGCTTATCTGATGTAGATTTTGGTTGATACGCATCTAGTGAGTAATTTCGTGAAAATGTACCCGGTACCATAAAGTTTCTCGCATAGCGTACTTTATTTGAAATACGAAGCTCATCCATCATACCAGTTAGCTCTTGCTGTTTTAATCTGTTCTCACCGATACTCACGTTAAAGCGACGAGCGATCTTCCATTCCTCAGTTGAGTCTTTTGTGAACTCACGATTCTCATGTTGTCTATTTTTGGGTTTTGAGCTTGGCGGCAATTCTTGACGAGGGAGTGACTCCGTCTGACCTGATATTTCGACACCATCTATATATAGTTTTATTTTATTGTTCGCGCTAACAAAAGCAACATGGTGCCAGTTCTGTGCACTTAATTCATGCGCGAATTCGGCTTGAAAACCTTGGTAATAATTATGAATCGCAAAGCCAGATGCCTCTTCAAGAAGTTCAATTTTTAAACCTGGCAGAAGCTGATCACCCAAATCAAGAATTGTCCCGACTTCACTATTTATTTCTGTCAAATTGAATCTATATTCAATTGTCCAATCAGAACATGACAAAGTTCTTAAGAGATTGCGAGGCTCTTCAGTTGGGCTCCATAATCCACTCACTTTGCCATTTTTTTCACGCATGTGATGATTACTAATAGACCCATGAAAGCCGGCGTAGCTTACTGCATAGTTGTCACTCGGCTTAAAGCGAAGGGCTGAACCATAAACTCCGGACACAAGATCTCCACCAGCCATCAAACGCAAATCAAATTCATTGTAACTGGCATCAGTTAGAGTGTTGTACCCATACTGAGTGTCATCAAATAACCAAAGAGCTTGTGTCGATCCATCTGCAAACGACGGAAAAAATAAAACCTCTGGTGGAGTCGCAAAAACGCAACTATCATTTGCTCCAGCAACTTGAGTAAAGCCCATTAAAAGCACACTCAAATATAATCCTGCCTTAATCACCTAGACCCCCCGGTCACGAAATATTGTCTATTTAGTTATTGAATAGGGATAGACCGAGGATGTCTGCTTATAGGAAAAAAGCACGGCTAAATGTCGACTAAAGTCTTGGCGCCACTCAGCCTAAACGCTCTCACCCAATTTGACTTTGTGCAGGCGCGGCAAAACCGAGAGCATGCCATGAGGGTAGATCATCACAACCGTGCTGCCCATGTTAAAAACTCCGAGTTCATCGCCCTTAGAAACTTTTATTGGCTTTAGATAGCTTTTTACAAATGGAACATGCGATTGACCCACACGATTTGAAACAATCTCTTCATCAAAACTCACCGTGATTTTACCTACATTTGTGGCACCCACCATCACAAGTTCTACAGGTCCCAGTGCTGTTTCAATGTGAAAAATCACCCGCTCATTAACTGAAAACAACTCATCAATATTTTGAACACTCCATACATTAACCGGCCACAGTTTGCCGGGTACATGGGTCACTTTTGTCACCTCACCATCAACCGGAGAATGCACGCGGTGATAATCTGTCGGACAAAGATAATAAACCAAATGTGAGCCACCCGTGTAAATTTGCGGAGCTTTATCATTCGCCAGAAGCTTACTTAGACTGTACTTTTTACCTTTAGCTTGTATTAAAGTGTCGTAATCAATTTCATCAGCACAACTTAAAAATGCGTCACAAGGGTGCACAATACCATCACCAATAGGGCGAATACCGGGCTTTAATTTTCTCGTAAATAGCTTTGAAATCGAAGGGTAAGACTCTAAAGGCAGTTCAGCCTCAGCCATATTAATTTGATAGCGCTTAATAAACCAATCGCGGGCCTTTCGCGCTAAGCTTTCTGGATGCTCAATACTGACAAGGCTACCAATGGCTTGGCTTAATAAATTTTTAGGTAAAACTCTTATATAATCCATACATCATGTATATAATAGTTTATGCGAGTTTTCCACGATATTAAAGTTGGCCTCGATGACGAACTTGATGAGCAGCTCTCTTGGCTCTCACCCGGATACGGCGAATACCGCATCATCAAGAAATCTGTCGACGCCCGCCAAAGGCACAACCCCCATCTTGTTTATTCCGTCGAAGTGTACGACAAAGGTGAACCCGTACCCGAAAAAAAAATAATTTTAGAAAAGGTCAATTATCACGGCGCAAAACCCATAATCATAGGCGCTGGCCCTGCCGGATTATTTGCCGCCCTTCGATTTGTCGAGCGCGGTGTCGCTTGCATTTTATTCGAACGCGGATCTGAAAGTGCGACCCGCATGAAGGGCATCAATCGGTTTTGGCGCTACGGCGAGCTCGATCCACAAAATAATGTCTGCTTTGGCGAAGGTGGTGCTGGGCTCTACTCAGACGGAAAACTCATCACGCGCATAAAGTCCCCGCATATTGAATATGTCATGAATCGACTTGTAAAGTTCGGAGCACCTCAAGAAATTGAGTATTTATCAAACCCACATGTTGGTTCAGATCGTATTCGCAGGGTGATTCCGAAAATGCGTGAATATCTCATTCAACATGGCTGCGAAATTCATTTTGATTCACAGGTGACTCAAATTCTCACCGACAATTCTGATCCAAATAAAAAATCTGTGCGCGGCGTTGAAGTGTTCAAAACAAATGAGCGCACAGATTCTACAACATCACCCGCACCTCAAATCTTTCACACCGATAAAATTATTCTCGCCAGCGGTCATTCGGCTGAGGATATGTTCAGGCACCTAGATGAAATTGGCGTTCATATGGAGGGCAAAAGCTTCGCTGTAGGATTAAGAATTGAACACCCGCAAAAAATTATAAATCAAATTCAATTTCGTGATGCTGCTGACCACCCAAAACTCGGTGCTGCCAATTATAAACTCGCTCATCATGACAAAAAATCAGACATTGGCGTCTACAGCTTTTGTATGTGCCCAGGCGGATACGTACTCTCAAGTGGCACCTCACCATTAGGTGTTGTCTGTAACGGCATGAGTAACTACAATCGAAACTCCCCCTTTGCCAATTCCGCTATTGTTGTCACTATTAATCATGAAAAGAATTTTGGCGCGAGCGACAAATGGGGCGGCCTTAAGTTTCGACAAGATCTTGAAGAGCGTGCCTTTCAAATGGTGCAAGCTCGAGGCGGCACAAAAGAGATACCCGTTCAAAAATTAACTGATTTTATGAGTAACAAAATGGGTGAAGCCTTGCCGTCATCTTCACCATCAGGTGTAACAGGCGTTGCACTTCATGAGCTTCTGCCCGCCACACTCTATTCAAGTTTAAAATCAGGTATTGAAAAATTCGGGAGCAACATGAAGGGTTTTATGTCTGAACAGGCTCAACTTCACGGAGTTGAATCAAGAACTTCTTGCCCTATTCGCGTGACTCGCAACCCAAACACTCTCGAATCAATTTCGCACACCGGTCTCTACCCCTGTGGTGAAGGTGC
>JAGRAK010000060.1 GCA_020434645.1 Bdellovibrionales bacterium
AAGCTCTATGGAGCATGCCAAAGAACTTTTAGGCGTTTAGGTTACTAACCCAATATAATTTTATTTTATGTCCTGAAAACCGGTGAATTCTTCTGAAAGAATGAATACTTTGGGGTCGTCATACCAAGACCCCAAATTTATAACTCTAAACTTTGCTTCGGCTAGACCTAGTACAATATCTTCAGCAACATGCACGTGACCGGCGATTAAAATATCGAATGGCTTACGACGGTATACTCGATTGGCATGGTCATATATCACACGTTTTGCGCGATCTTGAGATATAGATTTCACTTCGCTCGTATATTGGCGGCTTGCCTTACTCATAGTTTCACCAAGCCACACCACAAACCATCCCGGCAGTCGAGGGGCAAGCCATTTCATAAATGAGGTTCTGAGAAACCACCGTAAAAATAAGTACCCTTTATCTTCAGGATCCATTTGATCACCATGTTCAATTCGCAACTTTTTACCCATAAGATCAAGTTCAACTGATTCTGGGTGAATTCGAAAGCCAAGCTGAACCCCAAAGTATTTATCTAAATATAAATCATGGTTGCCCTCAAAATAATGAATAACCGCGCCATCATTTTTTAAGCGTACCAATTCTTGAATTATAGATTCATATTTTTTAATAAAGTAATCATGCTCAGCTACCCAGAGATCAAAGATATCACCAAGTAAAAAAATATGAATTTTTTCACTTTTTGGATTCAAAGACTTTAAAAACTTAAGTAGCAAAAATGATTTGGGCTCCGATGAGGAGCCCAAATGTAAATCTGATAAAAAATACGCTTTTTCTAACATCGAATCGACACTTAGATCGACTTGTCACTTTCAGACGGTCTTCTTAAAAATGAAGGCACATCTAAGTTGTCTGAATCAAAAGGCGACTTTGCAGAATCTAAAGATCGACGAGTTGACTTTTCAGGCTCATCGTTTAACTGCATTGAAAGCTGTTCGAGCTCTGGTCGCGCGTTCAGCTGCTGCTCACGAAATGCTTTAGCCTTAGCTATAAGAATATCGCGTGGTAATGCTGCTGATTCATTTCGAGTGGTCGTCTTCTCCATGACTTCAATCTCAATCTCTTGCTTTACAACCTCTTTTTTTGGAGCTGGCTCTGAAATCGGCTGCAAACTTTGTTGCATCATTTCTTGCTGAGGCTGAGGTTGCGATTTTGTCATCGACTGCTGCGCCATAAGTGATCGATAAATCTCGGTCTGAGATATTGAATCAAGCTGCGCTTGTGCCATTGCCTGCATTCTTTGAATTTGATCTGAAACTTGATCTTGTGCTTGCGACTGAAATCCAGTTGCAATCACAGTCACATGGATTTCATCACTAATATCAGGATTAATAACCGCACCGAATATAACTTCTGCATCTTCATGAGCTGCTTCAGTAATAAGAGTAGAGGCTTCATTAACTTCCCAAAGAGTCAGATCAGGACCACCGGTAACATTGATAATAATGCCTGTTGCACCTTCAATTGAAATGTTCTCAAGAAGCGGAGATGAAATGGCTTGTGAAGCCGCTTCAACTGCACGACTTTCACCAGTAGCAGTACCCGTACCCATAATCGCCATGCCTTTATTTGCCATAACAGTGCGAATATCAGCAAAATCAAGATTGATAAGACCGCGAATATTAATTAGGTCTGATATACCTTTTACAGCTTGTAGCAATACTTCATCTGCTTTTTTAAATGTATCAAGAAGCGGAGTTTTATCACTTGAAACCGCAAGTAGCTTTTGATTTGGTATAACGATAAGCGTATCTACATTTTCACGAAGCTCACTTACACCAAGATCTGCATGTTTTTTTCTTTTTTTACCTTCAAAAGTAAATGGTCGAGTCACCACACCAATTGTAAGTGCGCCCATTTCTCTTGCTATTTTCGCAACTATTGGTGCGCCGCCTGTTCCTGTTCCGCCGCCCATACCGGCAGTAACAAAAACCATGTCAGCACCTTCAAGGGCTTCAACAATGTCATTGTATGATTCAATCGCCGCGCGCTTACCAATTTCAGGGTTTGCGCCAGCGCCTAGACCTTTTGTTAAGTCTGTTCCCAGTTGTAATTTCTTACCTGCTTTATTGGCCTCTAACGACTGACGATCTGTGTTGGCGACAATAAATTCTACACCAGTTAACCCACCCTCGATCATCGTTTGAACAGCGTTACCGCCACCACCACCGACACCGATGACTTTTATATTAGCTCCTAAGTTCGATGTCTCTTCTAGTTCGAACATATTACCCCTCCCAGGCTTTTAAAGCGCACGAGCAAAAAAATCTTTTAATCGACGGCCAAAATCAGAAACGCGAGCTGAAACATCAAAGCTTCCCTCACGTTCAATAATTTCATGCCGTTCTTTTTCATAACCATAATTTAATAAACCAACCACTGTTGAGAAGCTTGCGCCCCCTACAATATCAGCCAGTCCGCCTGCACGCACGGGTAAACCCAGTCGCACCGGCATATCAAAAATAAAGTCCCCCATCTCAACTAAGCCGCGAAGTTCTGCGCCACCACCGGTGATCACTATGCCTGAGCCTAATTTTCCGACAAAACCTTTGTTTTCAATTTCTTTTTGAATAAGTTTTAATGTTTCTTCGGCACGAGCCTCGAGTACTCGGCATAAACTAGATCGCGCAACAGTTCGAGGTGAACGGCCACCCACTGACTCAACTTCAATACTTTCATCGTCGCCCGCCATATCAGGTAGAGCGTAACCCTCTTTATGCTTTATGGCTTCTGCATTAATTTGAGTTGTGCGAAGCCCAAGAGCCACATCATGCGTAAAGTTATTGCCACCTACAGGTATGCATGCCGTATGTGTCACACTATTGCGTAGATACGTGATGATCTCACAAGTTCCACCGCCGATATCAATTACACTCACTCCAAGATTTTTTTCATCAGAACTCAAAACGGCCAATGAAGATGCAAGTTGAGTTAAAACTAAACCTGAAATCTCAAGATTTGCGCGCTCAACACATCTTACTGCATTTTGAATAATCGCTCGGTTACCAGTAATAATATGAACGGAGGCTTCAAGACGAACGCCGCTCATACCACGCGGATCTGCAATTCCTTCTTGCCCGTCTAACTTAAAATCTTTCGGTAATACATGTAGAACTTGTCGATCTGACGGAATCGCAATTGCCTTTGCTGCTTCTACAACTCTTTCGATATCTTCTTTAGTGACTTCACGATTTCGAACAGCCACCATCCCGTTTGAATCAAACGATTGAATGTGTGTGCCGCCGACTGAAAACCAAACTTTTTCAGCTCGAAGACCTGACATCAACTCAGCTTCTTCGCGAGCTTTTTTAATGGCTTCTGTTGTGGCTTCGATATTCACGACTACGCCGTGACGAACACCCATATGTGTTGCCTGACCTAAGCCTAAAATTTCAAGGCCATTTGAACTTGCTGACGCTATAACAAACGCTACTTTTGTAGTGCCTATATCTAGACCGCAAATTAGGTTTTGTGCTTTCATATTATGTGTCGACATCTTGTCGTCCTTAATATTGTAGTCTCGTCCACTGAAACTCTATATAAAAGCCTAGGGGTCGTTACGCAGCCTGACAACAACTTTTTGACTCTGGTCTAGTCTATGATGCATCTGGGCAACGGCTCGTTTCATCAAATTGATAAATTCAGAATCGACAAATTGAGACAAACAAAGCTCGACTTTAGTCTTATGGCCAGCGGTTCTTTCTCATATAGCTCTATTGGACTGGTTGAGTATTACTAAAAATAAGATCCGATTTTTTCTCATCCGTTATTTCTTGCCGGATGCACTGATCACAAATCACAAGCCCGACATCAACCTCCGCTGCGGAGGTTGGTTAGTGATCTGATTTTTTTCCACAGCAAGGCTTTGGGTATTGAATCCATCTTTAATGCTTCCATACACTCATCCAGCCGACTTGGTTTATCTTTTAAATTTTGAATTGCTTTTTGCAAATCAGACTTCACGGTATCACCATAGGCAGATTCCGCTTTTTTTAGAGCCTTACTTAAAGTTTGGGGAGAAAGATCTAGCATGGCCAGGTCTATTAGGTCTCGACTAAATACAGAACGATCATTCCATCGATCTGAGTTGGCCAACAATTTACTTGCAGCCATATCCAGTGGAGTTAATGTTGTGATTCCACAAATTTTATCATCTACCCCTGGCTGCTCAAGCTGAATGCGCCCCTCAGCCACGATTTCAAATTTAATTTCAGTACCACCGACAAGTAGCATTGTGCGAATTCCATATTGATCGGCGCGAATGTCCGTCGCCGTGATCAACTCAAATCCATCACGCACAATAGCTTTCAAATTTTTATCACCTTTTAATTCCTGTCTTAACTTTCGATAAAACTCTCGATCTGAAATCAAAAAATCTATATCTACCGACTCTCGATATTCATTATGCGAAAGAGAGATGGCTGTACCCCCTCCGAAGTAACATTTAGATGATTTCAACAAGTCGGCATTCAGGGACTGAAGTAGCGTGGCAATACGAATGTGATGTTCACGCTCAAACAAGAAGTTTCTCCCGCCCAAAATATGCGAGCAAATCTTTTACGAATTCACCCTCTTCACTGCTCATCTCTTCGAGAGATATGTGTTTCCAGTTGCGTTCATACAAATTCAGCGCCTCTTTAAGACTGATCTCTTTTGAGTCCTTTATCTGCCAAGCCAAGCGTTTTAACTGAGGGTATTTTGCTAAGCGAACTCTCTTGGGTAGCTCAACCTTTCTTCGTTTCTTATTACTTTTTACATCGATATTTATTAGTTCAAATTCAAGACCAAGAGCTGAAAGCAGACCCAAGTAAGCCCCCATGGTGACTGAAGTTTCACCTTTCTCAATTCTATGTAAAGTTTGTCGCGACATCGCCGCTGATTCAGCTGCCACAGAGGCACTCACACCAAGCTCTTTGCGGCGAGCTCGAATTTGCCCACCCAACTTCGCTAGAAGCTTTTTTAACTTTAGACCTGAGATGGGCGCTGCAGCTGGCATATGTCTCTCATTTTATACATTTTCGCTTTTTTGTCAATAATGAGAGACATAGTAAGGGCCATTTATAAAAAGTGAGGTTAAAAACGTGCTGATCGCACCCGTGGTGCATTTGAGTTCCGTCCGCTGCGGAGGTTGGTTAAAAATAGAACTTTTTATTACAGTCTAGACTGAGCAAACCCCAATGTTTGTCCAGTACGTCGTGACCTGCCCACTATAAACCATATTCTGTATCATTATGGCACAATTGCTATTGCGACATTACATAAAATGTCGTAATATACCAATATGAGCGCAGATGCTGAAAAACCCATGTCTAAGTCTATATTTATCGCGGCACTTAAGCGGCTAAATGAGTTGATAACTGAACCCGTCGTACTCATAGCTGGCGGAGGCGGCGCCATGATTCTCGCACACAATTATCCATTGGCCACCTCTGACCTGGACGCAATTCCAAAATCATTATCGCCTGACGCCATTGACCCCATGGTGAAACAAATTGCAAAAGAAATGCAACTCCCGGCGGACTGGCTGAACCCGTATTTCTCGACATTCACTCACACCCTACCTTCAGATTACGGCAGCCGCCTCATTTCTGTTTTTAAAGGTACACGTCTCGAAGTCCTTGCCTTGGGCAGAGAAGACCTACTCATCATGAAATGTTTTGCCGGCCGCGCAAAAGATGTGGCGCATGCAAGAGCATTAATTAAAGCCGGTGCAGATACTGAGTTTGTTGAAGATCACATTGAAACCCTAAAGAAGAAGCGAATCCCAGGAGCCGATAAGGCCCTAGATTATCTAGATGAAATCTTGGGAGAAAGCTAGGCAAGACACAATGATCACCTTGGCAAAAACTTATAAAATACCAACCCTCAAAGATCTTGAAAACACCTATCAAATTCTGAACTCTAAAGCCGCCATCGCCGACAGCGACTTAGTCAAATATGCACACTGGAGTCGGTTTGACCCGCGCTTAGGTGAAATATTAGTTGGGTACATAGAAAAGAATTGGATGAAACACAACCCCATATCCATTCGTAAAGAAAATTTAAAATCTCAATTTCCGCAAGCTCTGCCCGTGATGCTTGAGCACGCAAAACCACAACTTACGGGCAATCAAGGCATTAAAAAACATTTAGAAGATCAAAATATATTTAAGCATTTTCAAGCCATTATTGAAGAAGGCTTGCTGCCCGCACCCTACCAGTCATTTTCAATTGGCATTTATAATCCTGGCGGAAAACTATTGCGGCAAAAAGCCCTGAACCCACATCCATTTTTCAAAAAATGGGGATTTTATGAAACAGACCCATTTTACAATAAAGATGGCGGCAAAAATATCGGGACTCATATTAACCCTGCCACACGCAAAAACATTTTACGCGCACTTCTAGCTGATAAAAAAACTATTACAGTAAACGACTATTTAGAGGCCTGTCATTTTGCCGTCGACCGCAGGCAAGCCGAGCGCGATCTCAATACCTTTTATAAATTAAAGAAATTTGGCAACACCCGAAGCCGAACATATTCGCGGTGAGCCTCCGCTGCGGAGGTTGGTGAAGCTATTTATATTTGGCACTAAAGTTAAATACTAAAGCTCGGACTTCAGCTTCACGACGACTTTTTTGCCATAGCGGGCGTCGCTGATGCGCCCGGTGAGTTGTTCTCGCTCTAGGTAATCGACCACTCTTTGGGCTTGTGATACTCGGTGAGCAAATTTATCTGAACCCATCCAGACTTCGGCACCTGACTTTTGAAGCCTGAGCTGAAAGCCCTTTTTCTTATGAAAATAAATCTCTGAAACAGTTTTGAGACTTAAAGATCCACTTTCGGGCAAAGCCAAGAGAAGTTCAATCGCACTCAATCTGAGTTCGCGATCTTTAACAAAATTCTCTCCACGCAAAATCGTACCGTCGGGCGCATCAGTGATCGCAATCGGCGGGAGCACTTCTCCGTCGCGGGCAACGGGGTACAACTGCTTTGTGTTTTTACCTAAAATATTAGCAATCGGCGTGTAAGGTGACACCGATATATGAATTGTATTTGGCAGTACACGTGTGATTTTGGCATCCTTAATACGCAAATCGCTTTCTACAGTTTTCAATATTTTTTCTAGATCGACGCGCCATACATATTGACCAAATAAAGTCATCATTCGCATATCAAGAGTCTCTTTAATTTTCGGGAAAATATAATTATACGAAGCCTTATTATCTAATTCGACTTCTATATCTTGTATGCGAAAAATGTTTCCGGTTAAAAAGCGATAGGCACCAAATAAAATGCCCACCACTGTACAAAAGGCAATTGTGATTTTTAAAATAATCTTCAGTGAGCTCACTTCACCCCCAGATAATCTAACGATGATTTCTCAACTAAAATCTCAATCAACTGATTAAACGAAATGCCACAATCAATTGCTGATTTTGGCAAGAGTGACGTCGGTGTGCAGCCCGGCAGCGTGTTGATCTCCATAATAAATGGATTGCCATTAGTGTCGACGCGAAAATCAATGCGGCCATAACATCTCAAGCGACAAACTTGAAACGCCTTCAGCGCATAACTCTTCGCTTTTTCTAATGCCTTTTCATCAAGCCTCGCCGGCAAATAGTAATCTGTGCGCCCGGACGTGTATTTATTTTTGTAATCATAAAAATCAACTTTTGGTACAATTTCAATTGGAGTTAAAATTTTACCGTCTAAAATAGGCACCGTAAGCTCCATGCCTGCAATATATTTTTCGACTAAAATATAATTATCAAACTGCGCGGCAAGCTCTAATGCTGGCAATAGATCTTTTTGCTCTTTCACAATTGAAATGCCAACACTTGAACCTTCACGCGATGGCTTTACTACAACTGGAAGACCCAGCTCCAGCTTGAACGTCGACAAATCTTTTTTCTCTAAAATCTGATAGTCAGGTGTGGGCACATCATGATTAATCAACACTTGCTTTGTAAAAATCTTATCCATACAAAGTGCCGAAGCCATTACGCCACTACCCGAGTACGGCAGCTTTATATACTCACAAATACTTTGCACAATACCGTCTTCTGCAAATTTACCGTGCAGCGCCAGTAGCGCAACCTCGGCTTTGAAAACATTTTTTGCAGCTGTTATTTTTTCAAGTAGATCTTCTTTGCAATCGATAACCTGGTAAGGATATCCAAGTTCTTTAAGAGCCTTTTCAAAACCTTCTGCGGTCACTAGACTTACGTCGCGCTCCGCACCCATTCCACCTTTTAATAAAACGACTTTCTTTTTCATAAAAAAATCGTACACCGAAATTAAGTTAAGCGCCAGTCTCCGATATAAACCACTTCAGTTTTCAGCTCGACCCCAGTTTTCTCTAATACGGTGGCACGAACATGCTCAATCACTCGATGAATATCCAGAGCTGTTGCCCCCTGATCATTGACAATAAAATTGGCATGTTTCTTTGAAACTGAAGCGCCGCCAATTCGAAATCCCTTAAGATCGCAAGACTCAATTAGTTGCGCCGATTTATGACCAACAGGATTTCTAAAAACTGAACCACAGTTTGGTAGATCAAGTGGCTGACTGGTAATACGCTTTTTTGTTTGAGCTCGCACATCATTCGGGACATTCATATCGGCCTGATGAGACCAGCCCACTGTTACGCGCGTGATAATTCCGGGTTGCCAATCAGAACTGTGCCTGTACTCCCACTTAATATCGCGTCCCAAAATTTTAACTTCTGAAAACTGACCCGTCGCCTCATCGATTCTTAATACTTCAATATCCTCAACTATCTCGCAAAACTCGCGTGGCACGCGATTTTCACCGATCCCGGCATTCATGACAACACCAGAGCCCATATCCCCGGGGATACCCGTTAAAAATACAGCTGGGGGCAAGCGGTTTTGTATAAAAATCTTAGCTACTTCTGATTTGGGGGTTCCCGCTAGACAAGTAATTAACACTTTTTCTCCGGTTTGCACTTTTTCGATACCTTTTAATTCATGAAGTGAAATGACGAGACCCTCAACAACACCATCTTGAATTAATACATTAGAACCTCCGCTTATGACCCATATTTTTAATTTTT
>JAGRAK010000061.1 GCA_020434645.1 Bdellovibrionales bacterium
TCATTGATTGTAAAGGTCTTCATATCCTCCCCGGAGCTATTGATACACAAGTCCATTTTCGTGAACCGGGCCTCACCCAAAAAGAAACCATTGAAAGTGGAACTAGAGCAGCCCTATTTGGTGGAATTACTGGCGTATTTGAAATGCCTAATACAAAACCTCCAACAACTGATATTCAGGCACTTAGAGAAAAACTTGAAATCGCTAAAAACACCGCTGTAGTTGACTATGCTTTTTACGCCGGCGCTACTCAGGAAAACCTAAAGCAACTACAGCAAATGGAAGCTCTTCCTGGTTGCTCCGGTATCAAGATATTTATGGGTAGTTCCACCGGCTCTCTTCTTTTATATAGTGAAGAACATTTAAAGGAAATATTATCTAATACTGTATCTACTATAGCCATTCATGCTGAAGATGAAGATCGCCTAACTGAACGAAAAAAAATTGTCTTAGAACAACCCGGGCATGTTGAACTGCACCCTGTCTGGAGAGACGCCGAAAGCGCAATCATTGCCACTAAAAAAATTCTGACATTGGCTCGACAGCACAACCGAAAAGTTCATATTCTCCATGTTACAACCGCTGAAGAAGTTGAAATTCTCTCGCAGCACCGAGATATCGCCAGTTTTGAAATCACTCCTCAACATCTCACATTATTTGCCCCAGATTGCTATGAGCGACTCGGCACACTCGCGCAAATGAATCCACCTATTCGTGAAAAACGTCACCAAGAAGCCCTCTGGAAGGCCGTCACCTCAGGTCTTGTTGATGTTATTGGCTCAGACCATGCTCCGCACACTCTTGAAGAAAAAAAGCAGACCTACCCTGATACACCATCAGGTATGACCGGAGTGCAAACTATTCTACCACTTATGATTCACCATAGCCTAAACGGCAAACTGTCGCTTTTGCGAACTGTTGAGCTGCTCTCTCAAAACCCAGCAAAACTTTTTGGTATTAAAAGCAAGGGCAAAATCACTGTTGGCTTTGATGCCGACCTCACACTTATTGATCTCAAAGCTAAAAAAGAAGTGAAAAACTCTTGGATACAAAGTGCATGCGGCTGGACACCCTATGACGGCATGACTTTAAATGGCGCCATCATTGCGACCCTTGTTGGCGGCGAAGTTGTAATGCGAGACGATCAGGTTTTAAGTCGCCCTAGAGGTCGCCCGTTAGAATTTATTAGTTAAATTTATGACCCCGCGCAATCAGGCACAAGTACAGTTTCGGCAAAGCCAGAGGTGTCACCATCGCGTGTGGCTCGAACCTGTAATCGCGAAGAGCATGATGAAAAATGAATTTGGGCGAGCGGCAGCTCAAAGCCTCCCATAACACATTCTACCTGGCCGCCACCAATAATTTCAGCACTCTCATTTAACTCAATCACTTGATAATTAATCAACTGCCCTTTAAGGCTTCCGACACACAAGCCCTGAACATCCACTTTCGGCGCATCACTTGCGACTATCAAATTCGGAGTTAAAAAACTCACTTTTTGTTCAGCCCAACGATCGATGATTCGCACCTCTCCTGTTCCGTCAAAGTCCTGAACCATATCAGGCGCCGGTGCACAGTTCTGAAACTTAAATAAGACCACTAGCAGTAATGCTGAAATTGGAATAACTCGAGATAAAACAGCGCTTGAAGATTTGGCCATACTCTATTGTAGTCACAGAGTATGAACTCGCGTGAGTACAATTTGAAGTTCGTCTCAAAACGAGTCAGTGTGAATTTTTAATTAAATAGCGAAGGCGAACGATCATCTCAAGTTCGATCAAATCGTCAAAAACTTCTCCAGCAATAGACCCCATTTCATCAACATCATACAGGCCTTCTACAGTATTGTATGTTCGTGCCATAGACTCTTTTTTACTAAATCCCTGCTCACGGTGATACTCATATAGAACATCCATGTACTCCCCGGCGTCTTTAGTCATACCGAGCTTTTTAACGTCAGCCTCTAACTTCTGAACAGTCTCTGCCGGTACGGTAAAAAGTCCTCGAAAAGCATTATGAAAAAGCAAGAAAAAGCGAATATCTTTACGAAACTCATGCACACCCTCTGAAAAATCACCCATATCATAGGGTTGCTTTGTGATTTGCTTAAGGTGATCATCAATAAACTCAAATATATCTTCTGTGCTCCCAGCAGACACGTACACGACATTCGAAGATAGCTTTTTTCTAATTTTATTTATAGCCTTCACCTCACCAGAGGAGTTCAAGACCCAGTTATCTTCAGTGATGCGGTCTTGCAGTTCTTCATATCTGAGCTTTTTATTATTTTCTAAATATTGAATCAGACCGCGAGAAACCAATTGGGGATGCTCTTTTCTCAGCTGAACTGTCAACTTCAAGTGGTTGTGCGCATCTACAAATTTGCCAAGACTAGATTTCAACCTATTTATTTTTGCTCGTATCCCATGAAAGGGCGCCCCGTACACATCCCCATAAACTTCAGCCAATAAAGAAGCTTGGTAAGCCGCCTGCCGTATTTTTTTAAAAATAGGAGTTGGCTCTTCATTTGATTCACTTAAACGCAAAAAATGTTTTTCCATTTTTTTAAGGGGTCGCTCTAGCCTCTCTGCTGGTGTTAGGTCTTGAATTAAATCTAAGCAACGATCATTTTTTGCATGTGCTGCAATTGAAGCCGCCAAACAGACGACTATGCAGATCAGTTTAAGTCGAATATGACGAAACAATCTCACTGCAACAAACCTAAAAAGTGTGAGACTTCTTCTTGAAACTTAAGATAGAGAAAAATAGGCCCCCACCAGATAATGTTACCGACATACTTTTTTAATGCTCGGTCTTTTAAAAACTCTTTTATCTTTTTTATTCTAGGACTGTCTTTTACATATTTAACTTTACCCGCAGCGAGCTCTTCAGAGATCAGTCGATCACCATGTTCTGTGATAAAATCAAGCATGAGGGAGTAAATATAAGAGTCCACTGTTAAAGTCTCATGATACTTCAACAGTGATGAGGCCGCCCGAGCTTTGACTAAAAACCAAGCATTGGAGTCTTTCAAAAATTTAAACATCGAGCTGATGACCTCTAGAAAAATGGCTTCTTCTTCAGTCAGCTCTCGCTCTCCCTTGATCACTAAAATATAATCTCGGTAATGTCTTAAGTAACGAACAACATCGTCATAAAACGCCTCTAGCTGAACATCCGGCACCGTCATGATATTTGCAATCCCACCAGGAAACATAAAACTACTCTTATCATGGGCTTCAAAATAGCCACTCAATAAATGAGAACCAGTTTGTTTTAAGTAGGCGATATGAGCTTCTGCCCGGCGCTGCGCCAGTGGGCTAAATTGAGAGATGTCGACTTGAATTGTTTGGGTCTTTAAACGTTCAATTTGCAGATCTATAGTTTGAATTTCTGCAGGAGTTAAATCACTTTTAAGAAGTTGCGGGCACACTTCACTTGCTAGGGAAAACTCTGCAACAAGCAATAAAACTAGAATAATTATAGTTTTTTTAAGGTATATAAAACACTGCAAAAACCAACCCCCCGATTGCGATGGGTTCAATTAACACGGCCTACACAATGTGTCAATAATGATTATGTAAGTAATTTCATATAGTTAGCTTTTTTATTCTGGCCGCATAGAAGCCATCAGAATCCAACTGCGTAGGCCATATATGAAGCTCCTCTTCGAGCTGAAATCGACCCTCATTTCGCGCAATAAAATTCTGAACTTGCTGCTCATTTTCTGAAGGGGCAATACTGCAGGTGGCATAAACCAATGTACCCCCCGCTTTCACCATGCTGGAGTATCGCTGCAATATATCTTGCTGCAAAGTTTCTAGATTCTTTATTTCAGCAAGTGAGAGCTTCCACTTTGTATCTGGATGACGACGTAAAACACCGAGCCCACTGCAGGGCACATCAAGCAAGACTCGATCAGCAGACTCTGACAAACGCTTAATCACTTTGTTGCTTTCTATAACCCGTGTCTCAACTATACTCACACCTGCCCGCTTCGCCCTAGTTTTCAATTCATTTAGCTTCCACTCGTGTACATCGAGCGCAATAATTTGCCCTTTATTCTTCATCTGCGCAGCGAGGTGAAGAGTTTTACCACCTCCACCAGCGCATGCGTCTATAACACGATCACCTGGCTCAGCTTTTAAAAAAGGAGCTATCAGTTGTGACCCGCCATCTTGCATTTCAAAAAAACCAGATTTGTAGGCTTCAGTTTTAAAAACATTTTTACGCTCTTTTAAAGCTAGAGCCGTTGGCACATTTGGCACAAATTCTGTTTCAATTTGTTCAAAGGCGAGTTTTTTTTGTAAAGATTGAATGTCACACCTTAACTCATTTGCTCTCAAATATTGTCGAGCGGGTTTATTTAATGCATGTAAAAGTGTGCCCCACTGCTCAGCATAGTGCTCCTCCCCCCATTCATCGAGCCAATCCGGCACCGACTCACGCTCGGCTCTCGACAAACTCGAGGTTATTTTCAAGAAGTCACCTGGGCGCTCTCGCCACGTTAAATAACTCTCAATTACCCTTGCAATTATAGCTTTATCTACAGGGGTAGAATTAAATTCAAACTCCAGCACAGCAAAGTAAGTGCGCCAGTAGCGAACAATATCATAAACGACTTCAGCAAATAGACGTCGATCACGGGCGCCCCATTTTTTTTCATTTTTTAAATAGTAGTCGACAATTTTTTCGGCATGCTGGTTTTCGATAAATATTCGAGCAAGAGCATTTTCAATTGCAACATAAATGGGGCGATGAATTTTCATTAAAATGAGAAAATAGCACCGGTCGAAACATAAACACCATCTTGTTGCCCACTCGACAACAAATGAACTTGCCCTTTTAACCCAGTTTCAAGAAAAAGCCCCGTGCCGCTGCTAAAAACATCGGCAAAGCGAGCGCCAATTATAAGAGCATAGTCGAGTGAAAGATCACTTTCGTCACCCACTTGCTTAAAGAATACCCCAGCCCCGATGCCCGCACCAAAATAAAGCGGGAACTCACTGCGCACATCCGGAAAAGCTATAATCGGCATTAAGCTCAGTTTTACAGGCGTCATATCATCAACCCTATAGGTCATAAGTTCAGCCCGTATGTATAAGTCCATTGAGTTTCTCCACTCACCCATACGGTAAGTTACGCCGAGCATGGCTCGCCCAGGATCATTGATCTTCTTTTGGCTCCCCCACCTGTAAGCCTTGTCATTAACAAAAGTCCCAACATCTAGCATGAGAATACGCTCACTATCATAGCGTACTGGTCTATCTTCACGCTCTTCGCGTACAGCTTCACGTTTTTTAAAATAATCTGTAGCCGCCCCTCGCCCAACTCTTGGCGCTTCGACAGCTCCACCCTCAGGGTCCTCTACAAGAATTTGGGCATGACTCGATAAACTTAGAAATAAGACCGCTGCCGCTAAAAGTTTTGCCATAATTGTCCCCTACAGTTGTTAGTATTTGAGGATATTGCATCGTGACATTAAAAAGCTCAAGAGAAAATTGAAATCTAACGAATTGACCTCTTACGTAAGCCACTCTAAAAACTCTATATGCAACCCAAATCATCTCTAGCACAGGAGCCCATAAAATGAGCGCAGATACTGCTCGCCGCCGAGCTCGCGAAGTGGCTCTCCAAGTACTTTTTCAGATGGAATTTGTACCGGACATCGAGCTGGCAACCCGCCTCGATTATTTTCGCATGCACCTCGATATTACCGAAGATGCTTGGGCATATGCTGAGCAAATTTTGCAGGGCATCGAAAAGCACAAACAAGAGCTCGACAATATTATTACTGAAAAAAGTCGCAACTGGAAGATCTCTCGCATGGCCCCCGTTGATCTCTGTTTACTTCGAATTGGCGTCTACGAATTGTCTTTCGGGCAAAATGAAGTGCCACCCAAAGTGGCCATCAATGAGGCGATTGAAATTGCCAAACGCTTTAGCGGAACGGAGTCTTCTCACTTTATAAATGGTATCTTAGACGACGTCTTAAGGACAAACTCATAATGGCAATAAGCACCCTCAATCGAGCACAAGCATTTGGAGCTGGATGCGATCTCTGGATCATACCAGAAAAAAATAATTTTTCGTTTTTTAATAAACTCGATTGGTACTTGAATTTTCAGCTAACCAAAAGCCACTTGCACGAGTCACAATCTCTTTCGCCACAATTAAAAAGCATAACAAATGAAAATCAGCTGCCGCAATTTCACATTGAATTAGAGAAAACGGCTCCACTGCTCGTCTCAGCTGAGATAGGACTGCCCACTAAGCGAGTTGTTGAAATCCCCTCAAGTGACGAAGCGAAGCCATGGACAACGCGAGTGTATAATGTTTGGGCAAACTTAGATCGCCCGACGCTTCGAGTATTTCTACCCACGAACATCAATGTTGATGATTTCAAGACAAATTGGCCGGGCTCAAAAACTGAAGACCTCACGATTGTACCGTCAATATGAGTGAAAACAAATATACGATATTTATAATTTCAGATGGTACCGGAGAAACCGCAAGCCAGATGGTGCGTGCCGGCCTTATTCAATACGCGACTCAAGACATGAATATCGTGAAATGTAAAAACGTACGCACTGAAGCTCAGGTTGAACCCCTAATTGATGATGTCGCCGCCAAAAAGGGTATGATTGTTTACACTGTTGTAAGCAAAAATCTTCGTAAATTTATTGCCGAACTGGCAATTCAAAAAAATATTTTAGCTATTGATTTACTTGGGCCGCTCCTCCTTGGGATGGACGGCTATTTCGGTATCAGTTCTGTCGTCCCTAAAGCTGGATTACTTCACACTGTGGACGAAAAATATTTCAAACGCATTGAGGCTATCGAATACACCGTAAAACATGACGACGGTAAAACTTTTTCTGCTATTAATGATGCCGACATTATTCTGGTTGGCATTTCACGCACAAGTAAGACTCCACTTTCTATATTTCTAAGCCATAAGGGCTTTAAGGTGGCCAATATCCCTCTTGTTTTAAACAGTCCTCCACCAGAAGAGCTCGCGACCGTCGATCAACGCAAAGTAGTCGGTCTTATAATTGACCCTGATACTTTGCTTCGCATACGACGTAAGAGATTAGAAAAATTTGGCCAAGACCCCGGCAGCGAATATGCGAGCCGTGAACACGTATTTAAAGAAATAGAATTTGCCACCGAACTTTTTAAGAAAAATCGTCGCTGGCCGGTATTTAACATAACAGACCGCGCCCTAGAAGAAACCGCAGCTGAAATTGTAAAAGTCGTAGCAACCCGAATGAATATTCCCTACGACTACATGCTCTAATACTCTAGTTCATTAGTTGTTGCTGAATCGCTCGATAAAACGTCTCAGACATGGGCTTAATGCCTGGCTCATTGAGCGTGTAAAGATTCACGTTCACTGAGTACTTGAGCTCATCGACATGAACACGCGTCAATCGACGAGTCCGAACTTGTTTTCGTATACTGTGTGCCGGCATATAGCCCCAACCCACTCCGGTTTCAATAACACGCTTAAGTGTTCCCACATTATCAGATTCGAAAATTGGCTTTGCCGTCACTCGGAGCTGCGAAAGCTTTTGCTCAAGCATGCGTCGAAAGCCAGGATACATTGCCGAATCCTGCACAATCGGGCGGCTAGAGTATTCTTTTAATGAGATTGTCTCGGGCAAAGATGCATCTTTTGTTGCGCCGACAAACCACATTTCGTCGAGCATAACAAAGCGTTCTTCATACCGATCAAATTGAATGCCATATTCATTTTTTAAATCTGGCAGAATAGCCATATCGATAGCTGATTTTTTCATGTCTGCGATAATTTGCTCAGCAGACCCATAAATTAATTTTAAATTTAAATTGCTATTATGTTTAAAAAAAAGCCCCACCACCGGGCTCACCAAATGTAACCCAAAGGCACTCGTAGTCCCAATTTTGATTTCACCTGAAAGCTCATTGGCCATTGTGTGAATAGCAACCTCAGCCTGCTGAGTCAGATGAAGAATCTTTTTAGCATAATCATACAGGAGTTGCCCTTGCATAGAGGGCTTCACCTTTCGCACACCCCGAACAAGTAGTGAAACCTGAAGCTCGTCCTCTAAAGAACGAATTTGCTGACTGACTGCCGGTTGAGTCAGATTTAATTTTTCAGCAGCTCCGGTCATGCTGCCCTCGCTAATGACTGTACAAAATGTGGCTAGTTGTTGGAGATTCACTTTTCTTCCTCCTGAGCTATGGATAAGGGATTCTTATACGTCTTTTTACGCGCCGAGTAAATAATAATTTTTACCATATCTCCCCTGTATCACAAGCTTAACACTGACTTAACTCATTGTAACTACATGCTATTTTTTAATTATAATAATTTCTTATCGACCGACTAATAATTACTTAGATTGATAAAAAATTACAATTACGGGAAGTTGCACCCAACAAATTCCGGGGGGAATACATATGGGGACGAATCAACTTAAGGGGCTGAGTTTTATCCTGTTCATCGCATCGACATCGCTTTTGATCGGATGCGGTGGAAACCTTATACCAGAGACAAGAAAAGTTCACCAGGCACCTTCAAGTGAAGAAGAAACTGGAGTGATTGTCTCAGGCCTCTCAGAAGATGGAATCGCAAACTTATTAAGTCAAAATGAGAATCTAACGATTCGCGAAATTAATCGCCCTCACAATCTCTATGAAGTTTTTGGTGCCAGTGTTTCTGAACTAAAAGCAAAGATTAATCAGCCAGATGTGATTGTCGAAAAAAATCACTACGTAAACGTAAAATCACTTCAGGACGCCAACCCTACGACAGCTCTCAACTTACCGGCGCCAGAGTCTAAAAATGCTCTCATTGCCGCAATCGAACAAAATCAACATGTAAAACTAGAGGGAGAGCCCCTGCTCTTTGTCTCCAGTTGCAAACTCAACAGAACTCTCGCTCCCAAAATATCTGTAAAAGACAATCAAGGCCGAGATAAAAATAATGCCGGAATATTTTTTGAAATTGACCAGTCACTCAGTCTCGATGCTTCAAATTCGATTTCAGCACTGAATACAAAAAAACTTTCATACATGTGGCTTATCACACCACCTGAGC
>JAGRAK010000062.1 GCA_020434645.1 Bdellovibrionales bacterium
AAGAGGCTCGATTTCCCCTTGGGGCAATGCAAATAAATCCATTTGATTTTGCGCACCCACGCGACCAAAGGCGCCAGCATCCGCTCGAGCATGCACCTGCTCTTCATGCTCACGTAAAAGTACAGCCGCTCGCTTTACTACAGTGTCGGGCAATCCCGCCAGTTTTGCCACCTGAATACCGTACGACTTATTTGCTGGCCCTGATTTTAATGTATAGAGAAATTGAATATCTTGCCCATGCTCTTGCACACCCATATGGGCGTTATGAATTTGCGTATGCTTTTTCGCAAGATCAGTGATCTCGTGATAGTGAGTCGCAAAGAGCGTCAAACTTTTGGCGCTTTCAACTAAATACTCTAAAATAGCTTGAGCTAAACTCATTCCATCGTAGGTAGAAGTACCGCGGCCAACTTCATCGAGCACCACAAGAGTTCGCTCTCCGGCTCCCTGTAACATCTCAGCCGTCTCTTTCATCTCCACCATAAACGTTGAGAGCCCCTCAGAAAGAGAGTCACTCGCACCAATACGAGTGAAAATCTGTTCAAAAATAGGCAGATCTGCTGCTTTTGCAGGCACAAATGAGCCCGCCTGAGCCATTAGAGCGGTAACCGCCACCTGGCGCATAAGCGTGCTCTTCCCGGCCATATTTGGTCCTGTTAGAAGTAAACACTCCCCACCCCTGATAGATATTGAATTGGGCACAAAAGTTTTTTTCACCTCTTGCTCCACAACAGGGTGACGAGAACCCTCTATATATAAGTTCATATCGCCGTTTTGCCCGTTGACAGCCTGATGGCTCAAACGAGGCCGCACATAACGCTGCTCCATCGCAAGCCACGAAAGCGCCGACAGCACATCGAGCTCGCTCCATTTTTGCGCCACCTCAAGAATCAATGTGCCCTGACTCAAAATAAAATCACGGAGCTCTTTTAAAACAAGCTCTTCGAGCTGCACGCGTTTTTCGCGGCTAGATAGTATTTTACGCTCAAGTTCATCTAACTCTTGCGTGATATAGCGCTCAGCATTCGCCAAAGTTTGTTTTCTTTTATAGTGGTCTGGCACTTTATCTTTATGCGAATTGGTCACTTCAATGTAATAACCAAACACATTATTGTAACGCACTTTAAGACTTGATATCCCCGTCGCTTCTTTTTCTCGAGCTTCAAGCTCGAGCAACAATTTTTGCCCATTTTCTGACAGTGAAATGAGCTCATCAAGATCTGCCCGCACGCCAGTACGAATGTAGCCGCCAGACTTCATATTGAGAGGCAGATCATCAATTAGAGTTTTTAATATTTGATTCGCTATTTTCTCTATCTGTTGAACTTTTTTATTATGTGGATTTTCATTGAGTTCTGGTATCAGTGGTGAAATCTGTAAACCCACTTGCAAGCTATTCATAAGTGACATCAAATCGCGAACATGACAATTTGAGTATGATATTTTTGTCAGCCTTCTTTCAATATCACCCATTTGCCCAAGTGCCTGTCGCAATATTTTAAGCTCTGAGGGCTTACCCATCCATTTTTCGATTCGTTCATATCTTGAATTTAAAATCTCTTTACTCAGGAGCGGAAATTGCAACCATGATTTTAGCAACCTCGCCCCGGCTGAAGTTTTTGTTCGATTAATCGCATAAAATAAACTGCCGCGATCTTCACCACGATAGCTTTGAAACACTTCTAAGTGCTTCAATGTATTGGCGCCCAAACTCATATTGCCGCCAAGTTCACGCCGTGTAAATTCTTGCATGGCCGACAAAACGTGCACGCCTTGCATACGGGTGGCATAAGTAAGAAGTCGCTTTGCACTCACTGGTGCATTTTGAAAACGCTCTGGCCAATTTTCTTCAAGATCATTAAATTCAGATTTATAAAACGTCAGCTTGCCGAGATGCTCACTGCTTTCTTTTTGTTCTTTCGTCAGAACTATTTCAGACGGCTGAAGCAGCACCAAAAGCTCAATGGCTTTTTTTGAAATTGCATCACTCTTTTCAGTTGTGGTCTCGTAATAAAAACACTCACCCGTGGTCGCATCTAAAAAACTAATTGTTTTATTATCAAAAGCCGCAACAAAGTTAGCACTGAGTTCAGACAGGGTCTCAGGGTCATACACCATGCCGGGGCTGAGTATTCGCGTGACCCCGCGTTTGACAATGCCTTTTGCTGTATCCGGATCTTCAAGCTGATCGCAAATGGCGACCTTTAAACCAGCGGCAAGAAGTTTACCCAATGGTGCGGCCACCGAATGATAAGGGATTCCACACATTGGCGTATCATCAGCTGATTTTTTATTTCTAGAAGTGAGCGCAATATTTAATATGGGTGCGGCGATTTTCGCATCATCATGAAACATTTCATAAAAATCCCCCATTCGAAAAAATAAAATTTTATCGAGATGTTGGTTTTTGATTTCCCAAAATTGCTGCATGAGCGGAGTTAATTTTGCTGTGTCTGACATTTGTAGTTCCCCTCCGACTGTTCCCCTAGGGTATTAACGGAGGCTTGTGTATGAATCAAGGCTTGCGGTGAGATATCATGTGCGCTTTTTAATTGTAATAGCCCTCTTCGCTATTTTCGTCTTTTAGAGACACATCTAGGCACACCCCATATGCCCAAAGTTGAACGTTGGCATGATGCATCAAATAACTTAGATCTATAGTGAATGAAAGTTAGTAATCAACGTATTATAGGGTCTGAAATATGAAAATTAATATTCCGCTGCTGATTTTAGAAGAAAATAAAAATTTTGAGGAGTTTTCAGCGCGAGTTTTAAAGCTTGCGCTCAACGCTCAAAAGCAAAATGCACAGATTCTCTTACTACCTGAATTCTTAGCCTTCGAACTGCTGAGTTCATTTAAAAGCTCTAGAAAAAAAGCAGAGATTTCAACTATTGCTCAAAATTATGGGCATAAAATTATGAAGTTGTATTCTGAAGTCAGTCGGCAAACGGGTGTGGCTCTCGCGGGCGGAACACTCCCCCTTATAGAAAATGAGCAACTCTACAACGTGGCGGGTTTCTACACTCCTACTGGTGAGATTCATTTACAAAAAAAATTATTTTTAACGCCTGATGAACTTGCGCTTGGGTTTTCCGCAGGCGCAGAACTCAGCACATTCACTTGGCAAGGCCTACTGATGTGCCAACTCATTTGCCTCGATGTAGAAATACCATCCGTGAGTGCCGCACTAGCACCCCAAAGTCTTGACTTAATACTCGTGCCCTCAATGGTGAATGATCGCTGCGGCAATGAGCGGGTCTATGGCTGCTCATTTGCCCGCGCCATTGAACACACCTGCTTTGTTGCCGGCTCTGGCGCCGGCAGCTCAAACGGGCATTACTCAGGACAAAATTATTTTATACATCCGCAAATTCCGCCATTTGCGGGGCGCGGACACTCAAGAATACAAGCCGAGAGAGCCCCAGCTTTAGATGAGGCACAAGCTTCAATTAAAAATAAAACTGAAGTTTTTGAAATCAATATAGAAAAAAAACAGCTCGCCATCGAAACTTATGGAGCAATTCGCCCGGCATTTATCTCGGCCGGTGCTCATTCGAACTTTCGCGTGAATTCGAACTCAATTTTGCGGCCTGAAGAACGAACTCATGACCGTTCACTTTGCTGACCCGGCAACCCTCTAAATCTCTGATAACAGAGCACTATTACACACTAGGTGAATACAGACTTCGCCTTATTGTAGATTGAAGGGCGGTGCCTCCCCCACCTTAATAGATGGTGGATTTGTTATTCTTTTAGGCCGCTATATTATAATTACACAGGGCTGTTTAATCATGAAAATCCCAATTATAATCGCCCCAATCATTAAATAGTCAGCACTTTTAAGTTGCAGAATCTAAACTCATGCAAATGAAAAGTGCGTTTTTATGGAGCTGAAAATTAAGTTTATTAGACTTAAATATTTATTGAGGCTTGCCACCGCCTTGCATTGCGCTCTAATCCTATTTGGCTTTGAAGACTCAGCCGTGGCTAGAGAAGAAATCATAGCCCTATCCGCAACCAACTCAATTACTCCTACTCAAATTCAAGAAATATGGCATCAACTTCCTAAAACAGAAACTGATCAAATCTTTTTTCATTGGACAAGCATCGAAACCGGTAAACGCTGGGCTCAACAAGGCCATATCGACAAAGGCGAAGTTGATTTTTACAACACTCCCAACGATATTCGGCAAGTGCACGGAGCAGGCCTAAACCTGGCCGCGACCGCATATAGCTCCAAATATTTCGGAGAATACCCAGTAGTTTTTCATATTAAAAAAGACACCCCCATATATCAGAGCCAAGTAATTGAAAAAGTGCTCGGATTCAAATTAAATACTGAAGAGATGACTGAGCTTGGCAAACACATCCCCTTTATACGCCAAACTGCGCCAGATTGGTGGATCACTCACAACCCTACGAACACTTCGCATATCGAATATGCCGGTCATTATGGTGCGTATTCGGCAAAGTTAAATCTCGATTTTAATAATTTGCTTGGCTTCTATAAAGGAATCTCGAAAATTAAAGCCTTCGATCCTCAGGCCGAGTACCTAGAAAGCCTCTACCATCTAATGTACTATATGGATGGCATCTCGCTTTATCGCGCCATACAAGTCGCCCCTGATAACCCGTGGTCACAGTTTGAGCCACATCTTTTTGAAAACTACAGATCACTGAGACAAGATATACTAAATAAAACCCGTAATAAAAAAGTGAGTAACCTATGGGGGGGCGAAAAAACACGGCATCACACGAAACAATCTTGGGCTACACAATTTGTAGATGAACGACTAAAATATCTGTATCAGCGCCTGATGGGCACAAGTGATTATAGTTTTCGTCAGAACGCTATTTTAGTGGGCGGCCTTGAAGAGGGCAATCGCTTTAAAGTATCACCTATAGAGCTGACCACGTTGCTTAAAAACCCCTACTTAAAAATCAATTATGAAGTGACCCCTGATGGCAGTGGTTTTTATGTGAACTATGAATACCCAGATATTTCACGCATTGCAGATTTTAAAAAAATTATTTCTCCTGAATTATTTGAAAAAGTCACACAAAATCCTGCCGATCGTTCTTTGAATGCGCTCTTCTTAAGAGAGCTCACTATCAATCTATTTGAAAAAATTTATCTAAACAAAATAAATCCAGCTCAATTCTTAAGGGATTTTATTTCTATTCACCCCTACAGCGATGGCAACGGTCGAATATCTCGACTCACGTTAGAAGAAGAAATGCTGGATTCAGGAGTCGATATCTTGCCCCCAATGTTTTTATCTGACTTTGACATTATGTTCTCTGATGAAACAGTCAATAGAATCATAAAGGACTCTAATGACTCATATACTCAACTCGCAAAATTTTTACTTAATGAGATGTACGCCAACTTATCAAATTCACAAAATGCCAATTATTTTGATTCTGAAGCCTGGAAGGTGTTGTTTAATAGCCTGTCAATTTTCGGAATAAATCAAAACGTAATACTAAACAAAAACCACCTTGATGATATCTACAACAGAAGCTTTCACCAGCTCTTGACTGAGGTGCATGGGGTCAGCTGGAGTGTTCATGACAGTCAAGACACCCTAGAATCTCTACAGTTAATAAAAAAATATAAGCTCGACAGTTTTTCATCCAGTGTGATTGCTCATTATAGTAAGATCGTAGATAATATCGATTTTAACACAGCCTCCGAAGAGGAAATCAAATATTTAACACAAAATAGATTATTTTTTCAGGGACTACCTGACAGCGCAGAAATAGAAAGGCGGCTTGCCGATCGAGTTATAGAATATTTAACTGAAACCACTAGCGAACCATCACGAGTTCTACAAGCTAAAAAATCAAAGTTTCTCGACACCTACATAGTAGGCACTTCAGAAAAAAACCTACACGATACTCTTAACAACCTTAAGACGCAAATTGCTGAAAAAATACCCTCGACACAGAATAACACCAATTATAATCAAATAATTTTTTACCTGAAAATGAGCGATCTTATCAACCTAGCCTCAAAGCTTGATAAAGGCCTTATAACTCAAAATGAATTCTTAATAAATCTACGTGAGATTAGCCAAGGTCAACAGATTACCCTAACTAATCTGTCAAATCACCTGTGGTCGAGTATTCTTAAAAATTTAGATGCAGAAGCTCAGATTGAATTTTTAAAGTTGGCTAATATTCATACACTTGGAATAGCTGCAAAAGACCAGGCCATCTATTTACTCACTTTATATACGCTACTTAAAGATGATGTATTCAACCGTGAAGACACTTTTTATTATTTACAGGAAAATTTTGTATATTCACTGCTCCGAACTAAATTAGAAAACAATTCTTTGACCGAAAATATTCTCATGACTTGGTTAAATCGAGTACCCAACCGCATAAACTCAATTATCTATCTGCAAGCTTATCATGACGGCAACCTCTATACTTATCCGAGTGCTTTTACCAACGCCCTAAGCAATATATTTGAAAAAACCTTGTTAGATATAATTAAAAAAAATAATCTTAATAAAGACGAATACAGATTCATAATTAGAATTATCAATAGCACCCCAGAGTCATCTCAGATTATTAGCCGTGGGGGCGCGAAATTAAATTTAATAGATATTTTAAATAATAATAGCAGAAATGACAGACATCAATTTTTTCTTTATCTTAAGATGACAGATATTAAAAAAAATCATTACTCAGATATGTTAGAAGCTATAAAAAATGGGCTTTTCGTGGGCAGCGAGTTTGAATTAAGAACATTTATTGCAAATTCGGCCAGTGAGCTTCGCGCACTGAAATCAAATGACCCCGAATATGATGATATTGTAAGTCTTTATGCAGAGAAATTACCAACCATAACTTTAGTGTATTTCTACTCCTTACTACTAAGGGGATCAAAAATTGAAAGAAGCTTCGATAAAGAAATAGAAGCGCACCTACTCCAACTACTAAAGTCTGAAGCTCAGCACGTAGGAGACTCAATATACTTTAACGACTATTTTTTAAATGGGCTGTCATCAACACAATATATACAATCAGCTTTCTCAGATAATGAACTTAAGAATATTTTATTAAGATTAGATGAACGTGAATTAAAAAACGTAATGTCTTACCATGATCTTAGCAATGCTATACGAGAAGCGGCTACTCAACTATTTGATCAAATTCATCAAAAAAACCAAAATCGCAATTGTAAAAATCTAATTTCTCAAAACTAATGTAGAAATACTCATCATTCGTTTTAAATTTAGCATAACGGGCTAATTCGAATTCAATCTTGCAGCCCAAAGAACCATTTCTTTAGCTAAATCAATATCTAGGCCATCATTGTCATTTAGCTTATAGTAATTACGCCAATCTTGAGGAGCTTCAGGATGAACAGCCGTTACATAAACGCGACCACCATAATACTCACCTCGAAGACTCATGATAGGTTGAATATTTTTGGACCGCCCTAGTCGACCCGAGCCCTCAGGTTTTTTATCTAATGCCGAAGGTCGCTGTATAACACTCGGGTATCGTGCCACGACTTCTGAGTTTTGAAACCCGCTTAGAGCGTCTTCATTAAAATATGGGCCAAGCTCCCAATAAACATCTCTTTTCACATTAAGCCAATATGTGCTGATTATTTTAGCGGGATTTTCTTCACTAATCTCATCATCAAAAAAATCATAATAGCGACTCATGCCGGGGATAAGCCCGAGTGCGGCCACTTCAAATTCACCATCTTTATCTGAATTCCAACCAAATTTTTCTGATGCTAAAAAGCCACCCGCGCAAAACCCAACATAACCTTTACCCGACTTTATAAAATCTCTAATTTTTTGCTTTAATGACTCTTCCATTTCTGCCACTTGCACTCGGGCACGACCTCCAGGCTGAATCCAAACCGAAGCCCTAGTAAATAAAGTAAGATCTGCAGGAAGCTTCGGCCCAATATACTCAACATCAAACCCAGCGGCTCGAGCCACCACTGCAGAGGCTTCGGAGCATCCCATTGTTACTGAGCTTTGAACACAACTGCCTGGCCCTTTATAAATAAGGGCCAGTGGTTTGGCCTGTGGATGACCAAGTGACTTAGCCGATAATTGAACAGCAAACAAACCGACAAAAAGTAGTGCAAAGTATTTCATATTGTAAGCCCCCATACGACCCGATCATAATGGCCGAATTCGCTCACTAGGGGCAAGAAAAACTAGAGCTTAACTGATTTTTTCTTCATATTCGAAGTGCGCCCGGCATCTATGATAGCTTCAGCCATCATTTCACTTGCCGCAAGCGCCAAACCGGTCTCATCTACCGATGCTCGCAGCTTATTGTCTGGCACACTCACAGCAAATAAAATATCGCCATCGGTGGGAGTGTGAAATGGCCGTATGACAGCGGCCATACTCGTGTGCACCATCACCGATAAACGCTTCAACGCATTTCGATCAAGCGGAACATTTGTAATCACAATAGACAGAGTTGTATTTTGCCCCGGCTTGGGCTTAAGGTGACTGATTTTATCATGGTCTGGATTTCGCTCTGACTTTAAATCTTGATTGAGCATTTTGCCGTCGGGCAAAATGATATTTCCGCCTGAGTTGACAACCGTAGCGACTATGATTTTAATACCACCATTAAATTCTAGATATTTAAATCCCTGCCCACCCCAAATCGGCTGCGAGATTTTACTCGATGTGACGTTTAAACCCGCACCCGTTCGTCCCACCAAAAAAGTGTCAGAACTGAGATTATCCATTAATTTTTCGCCGAGCTTAGAATCTGGGTACGCATAACGATCCATTTTTGGATGAATTCGCCCACCATAATCAAATACGACGGCTCCCGGCACTGACGGAATAAAATCAAACTCTGTGGCCTGACGTGCGCGCACATCAAAAATTCGCTTTCGAACTCCATCAGTTGCGGCAAGCCCCATTGTCGAGCCACCGGCAAATACAATGCCGTCGACTTCATTGCTATAACTCCCCTCCTCGAGAAGGGTGGTTTCAATAGATGCTACAGAGCCGCCACGGGCATCAAAATTG
>JAGRAK010000063.1 GCA_020434645.1 Bdellovibrionales bacterium
CTTATCTTTATTGAGTGGAATTTTAATTTTATTTTCAGACATATTGGAGCTCCTGAACAGTTAGTTCTTCCATTTAATAGAACAACCCATTGATGGTCGTTGTTCTAGACTAGGTTCCTTGTTATTTAGTAAGGCGTCAACTGCATCCATTAATTCGTGTTGTGTGACTTTGGATTCATCTTTCCATGAGTCGTCTAGGCGTCCTCGGTATCGCAGTTTATTTTGGTTATCAAATACAAAAAAATCAGGGGTGCAAACGGCGTCAAATGCTTTGGCTATGGCTTGGGTTTCATCTACTAGGTAAGGGAAATTATAATTTTTCTCTCTCCATGATTTAAGTAATTCGTTGGGGTGATCTTCTGGGTATTCATCAGAATCATTGGAGCAAATTCCGATAAAGGGTACTCCTTTGGCTTTGAGCTCTTTTGCAGCCTGAATAAGGCGATTTTCAATGGCTTTTATATAGGGGCAATGGTTGCACATGAAAACTATGACTTTGACTGGGGCACTATGAATAGATTGAGAACTCCATGTTTTACCATCGACAGTGGGGAGAGTGAAATCAGGTAAAGCTTGACCAAGGCTGTTATCGGGAGTGTAGGTGAGTGCCATTTACAATTCTCTCCATGAGGTTGTCTTTTTTTCAGAAACCAAATCGCCAAATGGACTTACTGAAACATACTTTTCAGATAAATTTGGATACTGATTAAGCCCAATAAGAATTCTATCACGTTGTTCGGGCGTCAGGTGCGCTCCGGTCGCGGCGCGAGCGGCCTGTGCTAAATTTTGATTTAAGATTTCTAGAAAGTGAGTCCAATTTTCTTTACTGATTGAAATCACCGAAGACAGATGCGTCGAATTCGAAATTTGTTCAGGATGTGAAAAAACGTTCAAACCAATTCCGACTATCAAGCGCGTGTTCGCTCCCATGCTGATACTTTCTATAAGAATGCCGAGTGCCTTTTTGTCTGCGATGTAAATATCATTTGGCGCTTTAATGCTAAATGGGATGTTCGCAAATGCCTCAGTTAAACTTTCGTATACACTCAGGCCGATAATTGGACTTGTGACAGATTGAGCGGCAGAGGGTAAGTGAAATGACCAGGTGGCAAGTAAGTTGTTGCTTGTGGTTGAATTAAGCCACTGATTGTTGTTGCGGCCGCGACCCGCTGTTTGCTTGGCGGCGATGTAGACTTTTGTATTCTCTTTTAGTTCGCTCGCTTCAATTTTAGCTTGATTGTTTGTGCTGTCAGTAGATTCATAAGCGTTAAATATAATCTTATGAGACTTTAGCCATTCGTTCGTAGTTTTAAAAATATCAATTGAATCACTCAAACAGTAGACTCACATCTGCGCATGGCGCTGAATGGGTTATGGCGCCGACACTAATAAAATCAACACCAACTTCGGCAACTTGTGAAATGCGTTCAAGTGTCATATTGCCTGAAGCCTCCGTTTGCATGGAGGCGGGCGTTATTTTTAAAACAGCCGTCATTTCTTCAAGTGACATATTGTCTAAAAGTAATCGATCAGCGTTGCCCTCGATTGCTTCTTGAGCTTCGGCAAGATTTCGCACTTCAATTTCAATGTTTTTGTGCCCGAGATCTCGTAGCGTTGCGATCGACTTTTTGATTCCGCCGGCTGCACGTATATGATTTTCTTTGATAAGAATTCGGTCGCTTAAGCTCATGCGGTGATTCATTCCGCCGCCGTCTACAACAGCTTTTTTCTCTAAAGCTCTAAGATTTGGGGTGGTTTTTCGAGTGTCTAAAATTTTAGTTTTATGATTTTTTGCTTGGTTGACATAACAGCGAGTGAGCGTGGCTATGCCCGAGAGGCGCCCTAAAAAGTTTAAGGCTACTCGCTCGGCCTTCAATAGGGAGGGGAGTGGGCCAAGCAGCAAGCATATGGTTTGCCCTTTAAAAACAAAATCAGAATTTTTAAATTGCCAATTGATTGTGATGCTTGGATCAACTTGAGTGAACGTCGAATTAAATGCTTCAGTTCCGGAGATGACTAAATCTTCTTTAGCAACAACTTTAGCTCGGCCTATTTTATTACTGAGGTTTAGGCCATCTGTTGTAATGTCGCCGTCAGGCATGTCTTCTGCCAACGCTAATTTTATAATGTTCTGCAGATCAAGGCTCACTTAAGTCTCATCGCGCATCGCGCTCTTTGAGTAAACGTTCTAGTTCTCGTTCAATGATTCTTGTGGCAATTTCAGGGACGACTTGCCATACGACTTTTTCAATAATCTCAGCCGATTGAGCTCGAATTATAGCTTCAAGTTGCTTTTCGTCTAAAGTCGAGAGATTGGGTATAGAGGTTGATTTTGAATCATCGACTGACTCAGCCAAATCAAGCTCCAGTAAATCATCTTCGTCAGCTTCACTTTCATTTTCATTTGGGAGAGGTGGTGGCGGATTTTTAATTGATGTTTTAGTTTCAGAAGCACCCCATACATTCGTAATGACAGAGTCGGCGTCTATTTTGTCTTCAGGAATTTTATATTTAACTTTTACAGAGTCCTCTTTGTTTTTTGACGGATCTAAACGGTAATTAGAAAGTGTTTTTTGAACCCACTGCGCATCATTGTCGGCAGAGTCTTCGGTAAGAAGGTTTGGTTTTTTGAGTGCGGGCGGTCGAGGCGGCTCTGTGGGCAACTCGACGGCGATAAAGTCTTCATCGACATCTTCTGCTTGCGAAACTGCCGAGAGTGCATCTGGTATGGGTGGAATCTCTGAGTGTTCGATACTTTCAAAATTGTCCATTGTCCAAGATCCAGAATGTGTAGGAGTTTTACTTGGTGACGCTGCCATTGTGGGCGAAGTGGGTTTTGCGGGCTGAGCCGGGGGCATGGCTATGGCAGGTTGTGGAGCTTGCGCTTCTTCAAAATCGGGTAGTTTCGGGAAAGTTAAAAAGTCCGATAGTGGTTGTGTCTTGGTTTTTTCAACTAGATTTTGTATGACTTGTCTGAGTCGTTTCGCGTCGAAGGGCTTTTCAAGATTGGCATTGGCGCCGCAGGCCTTGAATTTTGAAGTGTCGAGCTCCATAAAGCCACTCCAAATAAGAACGACAGGAATGTGAGAAAGTTCAGGATTTGATTTGATGTCTCGGCATACGTCGTAGCCATTTTTTTTCTGTAAGATAACATCAGCGAAAATAATATCAGGTTTAATTTTTTGGGCGACTTGCTCAACATCAATCCCGACATTGACGGCTGTCACCTGGACTGCAAAATCCTGCAGAGCCAGCTGAAAAACTTTTTTAATGGTGCTACTTTCATCAGCAAGTAAGACGCGCAAAGCCATGCATCGAGTCAACATCGAATTGAGAGGCTAGTCAAGTTGACTGTATTCGATGGCGTACCTAACATAACTATGCGTGTTAACAATTATTGATCGCTACATTGCTAAAAACTTTCTGGTCTTTTTTATTTCGGGACTGGTTGTTTTTGTCACAATTTTTTTGGCTATTGATTTTACTTCAACATCAATGCGCTTTGATGTGGGGCTTGATGTTCTTGGCCGTTATTATCAAAGTTATATTCCGATCATCATTTATCAGCTTATGCCTGTGGGGGCTTTGATTGGCACACTCTTTACGCTATCATCGCTGAACCGAAACAATGAGCTCATAGCACTTTTTAGCTTGGGGATAAGTTTAGCCCGAGTGAGTATGCCGGTGCTTGTGATGATTGGTATAATCAGCGCCATGACTTTTTGGGTCGGGGATAAGCTCGTTCCAGTTTTTGCGCAGAAAAAAAATTACACATTTTATGTTGAAATGAAAAAGCGACCGGGGCTTTATTCAACAGTTAAAAAAAATAAAATTTGGTATCGATCTGATAATACAATTTTTAATATTCAATCGCTGAATGCTGACCAGGGGCGAGCTCAAGGGATTACGTTATACTACTTCAATGACGCTTGGGATCTCGTGCAAATGGTGAAGGCTAAAACCGTGATTATGCGTAATACCACTTGGAATTTAGAAGACGGAACGGTCACACTTTTTGCAGAGGAGTCGAGCTTTCCGCTCACTAAAAGTTTTGCTAAAAAAACTCTAACCGTCAGCAGTGATCTGGCTGATATTCAGGCGGCATCACCCACAAGTGATGCGCTCTCAATTGCTGATTTACGTCGATTCATTCAAAAAAATAAAGAGGCGGGGCTCGATACCCTGCAGTATGAAGTGGATATGCATGCCAAAATGAGCTTTGCCTTTGCCGCCTTGGTCATGTCTTTAATGGGTATTCCTTTCACCGTTCAGCGCAGCCGATCGGGTGGGAATATGCTGAGTATAGGGGTCAGTATTGTGACTGCATTTTCGTATTGGGTCATATTTAGCGCCTCGCTCTCTATGGGGAAACACGGGTCATTGCCGCCTATTGTTGCAGCCTGGGCGCCCAATATTATAATGGGTGGTGTCGCCACCTTCTTTTTGCTTCGGCTGAAAAAATAGTGTAACATTACGTGTTATGGCGCTACTTGAAATTTTGAAATATCCAGATCCAAAACTGCGTAGAAAGTGCAAGCCTGTAGAGCAGGTCACACCCGAACTCAAAGAGTTTGCGGCAAACATGCTTGAAACCATGAAGTCATTTAATGGTATTGGCCTTGCGGCGGCGCAGGTGGATCGGCTGGATCGTTTAATCGTTCTCGACACTCGACGACCAGAGGGTGATGATGCAGAAGCGCGATATGAGCTCGGTGGTGAAACGGAGCTCGAAAAAAAGATAACTCAGCCACTGGTGCTGATTAACCCCGTCATTAAGAAAAAGCAGGGTAAGACAACTTACAATGAGGGATGCTTAAGTGTTCCGTCGTATTTTGAAGTTGTTGAGCGAGCACTTCTCATTGATGTTGAAGCTATGACCTTAGATGGTGAAAAAATAGCTTTTCAAACAGATGGTTTGCTCGCTATTTGCATTCAGCACGAAATTGACCACTTAGATGGTAAACTTTTTATTGATCGATTGAGCCCTCTTAAATCTTCACGCGTTAAAGCTAAAATTAAGAAATTTGGCTATCCTGATCCAGATGAAGATGATGGCGAAAATGATGTGACAGACTCCCATATTGAGCTTTAGACTTCGCCTGTGAGTGTTGTTCGAATCGCCTTTTTAGGTACACCAGAATTTGCCCGCTATCATTTGGCGAGTTTGCTTGCAGACTCGCATTATGAGGTCGTGGGCGTTGTGACTCAGCCCGATCGTCCGAGTGGGCGAAACATGCACTTAAATCCAAGCCCGGTAAAGGTGCTTGCCCAAACTCATGGGTTAAAAGTGATTTCTCCAGAATCTATTAAAAATAAAGAGGCTCTAGATGAAATTGCAAGTTGGAAGGCTGAAGCGGCTATTGTCGTAGCTTACGGTCAGATCGTGCCGCAGGATTTTTTAGATCTGTTTCCGAGAAAAGTAGTGAACGTGCACGCGAGTTTGTTGCCACGGTGGAGAGGGGCGGCTCCCATCCAGCGGGCGATAGAAGCTGGAGATAAAACCACAGGGGTGTCATTGCAGGTTATGGTGCATAAACTAGATGCTGGCGCTGTCATTGGTTCTTACGCTTTGCCTATAGGTGAAAACATGAATTCGTTTGAACTCCACAATGAGCTAATGCCGCTTGGTGCAAAGTTACTGGCGGTTGATTTTATGGATTATCTGCGCGGCCATTTAACTCCCACTTTGCAAAATGAAATTCTTGTCACGTATGCTCATAAAATTGAAAAAGCTGAGGCTAAAATAAATTGGTCGCTGAGTGCAGAGAAAATTGATTGTCACATTCGGGCAATGGTTATGGGGCCAGGGAGTTTCGCTTTGCACAGTGGGAAGAAGCTCAAAATCATTCGAGCGAAAAGAGAGCCGGTGCTCAGTGGGCAGCCCGGTCAAATTCTAGAAGTAGCAAAAGACAGTTTCGTGGTGGCGTGTGGTGAAGGAGCACTTCGAGTACTTGAAGTGCAACCTGAATCACGAGCTAAGATGTCAGTTGAAGATTATTTGCGTGGTCATTCGGTTCAAAAGGGAGACATGTTGTCGTGAGTGATGGAATTATAAAACCATTTTTAGTGGCGCCCAGTATTTTATCTGCAGATTTTTCAAAATTGGCTGAAGAAATTAAGTCGGTTGAAGCTGCTGGAGCGGACTGGCTGCATGTTGATGTTATGGACGGGCACTTTGTGCCGAATATTACAATTGGAGCGCCGGTGGTCAGATCGCTTCGCCCGGTGACTTCTAAAATTTTAGATGTTCACTTGATGATAGAAAGTCCTGAAAAATATATTGCCGATTTTATTTCAGCCGGCAGTGATTACATCACCATCCATGTTGAGGCGACAAAAGATGTGTCGGGTTGCCTGGCGCAAATTCGTGAAGGTGGTAAGAGGCCTGGGATTACTCTTCGCCCAGCGACTCCGATTGAAGAGATTTTTCCTTATTTAAAATATGTAGATTTAGTTTTGATCATGACGGTGAACCCTGGTTTTGGCGGGCAGTCGTTTATGCGAGATCAAGTTCAGAAAATTTCTCAAGTTCGTGAAGAGCTAGACAGAATTAAATCGGAAGCATTGATTGAAGTAGATGGCGGCATCAACCCTGAGACAGCCATTGAGTGCCGACTGGCAGATGTGCTAGTGGCCGGGAACTATGTATTTAAAAATGATTATAAAAAGGCGATTCGATCATTAAAAGCGGCAAAGGGAGTGAGCTAATGGAGCTAAGCGGTCAAAATGTCACTCTTGATAGTGTTGTTCGGGTGGCGCGCGGGCAAGAGAAACTCACACTTTCTGCTGCCGCCCGCGAAAGTATGTTGCAATCACGAGCTTATATTGAATCAGAGTTAAGTAAGGGCGCTGTCATTTATGGCGTGAACACGGGGTTTGGTGCGCTAAGCTCTGTGCGTATTTCAGATTCAGATATTGAAAAGTTACAGAAAAATCTTATCCGCTCCCACGCATCAGGTGTTGGCACACCGTTTTCAAAAGTAGAGTCTCGGGCAATTTTGTATTTGCGGGCAAATGCACTAGCGCGAGGTCACAGTGGCATTCGGCCTGAAGTTGTCGATAAAATATTAGAATTTTTAAATCTTGATATTGTTCCGGTGATTCCTTCCCAGGGGAGTGTTGGGGCTAGCGGAGATCTCGCGCCACTTTCTCATCTTGCTTTAGCCTTGATTGGAGAGGGCGAAGTTTGGGATGGCGATACGCCAGTGGCGACAGAAGCTTATTTGAAAAATAAAAAAGTGAAGCCGCTTGAGCTAAAATGCAAAGAAGGACTTTCACTGATTAATGGCTGTCAAGTTATGACTGCGGTTGGAATGCTAGCCGCCCATCATACTCGACATCTTTGTCTTTTGGCCGATGTCGCTGGGGCGATGTCACTTGAAGCATTGCGCGGAGGGCGTGACCCGTTTGATCCACTCATCAGCGCCACTCGAGCTCATCCGGGTGAGAAAAAAACGGCATCGAATTTATTAAAAATTTTAGGAGAGAAGTCTGAGATATCCGAAAGTCATGCCGATTGTGATCGGGTGCAAGATGCTTACTCGCTTCGCTGTATGCCCGCGGTACATGGTGCAGTTAAAGACGCGCTTAAAAGTGCCATTGAAACACTGACGATTGAAGCTAACTCGAGTACAGATAATCCGCTGGTGTTTTCGAGTGCGGGTAAAATTTTATCTTGCGGAAATTTTCATGGTGAGCCGGTCGCCTTTCAACTCGATTTTTTAGCAATTGCGCTGAGTGCACTTGGTAATATTTCTCAATGCCGAGTTTCACGCTTAATTAATCCTGCGTTTAGTGCTCTTCCGGCATTCTTGGCGCCCAATGGTGGTTTGAATTCTGGTCTTATGGTTGTTGAGGTGGCTGCGGCGTCTTTAGCAAGTGAAAATAAAATCTATGCCCATCCGGCTTCAGTCGATAGTATTCCCACTTCGGTTGATAAAGAAGATCACGTTAGCATGGGCACTATAGCCGCCCGAAAGTTGAAATTAATTGTTGAAAATGTATCGCACATTATGGCTATGGAGATTCTCTCCTCTATGCAAGCTCTGTCACTTCTCAAGCCGCTAAAGCCGGCGGCCGGTGTGATGGCGGCGTATGATCTTATTGTGGCGGATGTCCCGCTGGCTGAAGTTGACCGCGTATTTTCGCAAGATATTAAAAAAATAAAGTCACATATCGATTCAGGCAAATTGCTGACGACGGTATTAAAATCAGTAGGAGAGCTCGAGTGGTAAAGTCACCGACAGGTTCAAAATTAAACTGTAAAGGTTGGCTGCAAGAAGCAGCTTATCGTATGATTCAAAATAATTTAGATCCTGATGTTGCCGAAAACCCTGATGAACTTATTGTCTACGGCGGTCGCGGTAAGGCTGCGCGAAATTGGGAGTGCTTTGATAAAATTTTGTCGGCACTTAAGACTTTAGAAAATGATGAAACTTTACTTGTGCAGTCAGGTAAACCTGTTGGCATAATTCGCACTCATAAAGATGCTCCGCGAGTACTTATCGCCAATTCGAATCTTGTGGGCAAATGGGCAACCTGGGAGCACTTTGATGAGCTCGATAAAAAAGGTCTCATGATGTACGGGCAAATGACAGCAGGTTCGTGGATTTACATCGGTTCACAGGGAATCGTGCAGGGAACCTACGAAACATTTGTTGAAGCCGGTCGGCAGCATTTTAATGGCGACTTAAAAGGAAGGTGCATTCTAACGGCTGGTTTGGGCGGAATGGGTGGAGCTCAGCCCTTGGCGGGTGTTTTTGCTGGTGCGTGCGTTTTAGCTGTAGAAGTGGATCCGACTCGAATTCGAAAACGACTCGAAACGGGCTATGTCGATGAGGTCGCAGACAGTGTCGACGATGCCATTCATAGAATTGAAAAGTATCGTAAGGATGGAGCAGCTAAGAGCGTTGCGCTTCTTGGAAATATGTCCCAAGTGATTCATGAGCTGATTCAAAAGAATTTTCAACCAGACTTGCTGACAGATCAAACTTCAGCCCATGACCCCTTGAT
>JAGRAK010000064.1 GCA_020434645.1 Bdellovibrionales bacterium
GCACACTTGGGGCAAAACGGCTTCATACCCACGTATTGTGCAATCAGTCTGCCAATTCAGATACTTAAGTCGCCCTGGCCACAATCATGTAGACCAGTTTTTATACTTTAGACAGCTGCGATCGATACACATCTTTTGGGTTCACAAATTTAAAGCCACAGCCATAGCGACCCGAAAAGCGACCCTTCGGAGTGGTCCAGACAACTTTGGCGCTAAATGTATACTCACTATTTGTGTCGGTGATAAACACCTTCATTCGAAATAAATCACCGACAGCTACTGTTGAATTGCGAGAGTCGAATTCACAGTAAGCGCCACCCTTAGATAAATTGTACATACTTGTAAGCAGACTATTGCCTGACGCCAAATCTTCAACTTCGGCAATTTGATTAGTATTAAAACGTCTAAAATTTTGTTTCGGTACCTGACGCGCTTTTAATAGTTTTTTAGTTAAACCCACTACGTTTTTTTCAGATACAGGGCGAACCATAACATGAATATCTTGCAACATGTTTAGCTTACCATTGTACTTTAACTGAATCTTATCTGTTATGATCAGCACCGGGAAGGACATGCCTGAGTTTTTTAAAAACTCTACAATTGCTATTGCATCATCATCAGTTACAGCATGATCAATTATTGCGATATGAAAGTTTCGCATATTTAGCTGGCTTTGGACTCCCCCTAAATCAAAGGCGCCAAAGACCTCAACGTGCAGATCTTCTTCAAGTGCTGATTTCGATTTTTCGAGAGAATCAAATGAATCACTAATAACTAGAATTTTTTGCATAAGTCGCTCCTACTATAGCTTTTCGGCTAAGCAGATTCTATTTTGAAATGATTTTTAAATTGTCTAAATAAATGACAGAGATGAGCTCGTTGTCTCAATTTGAGAATTAAAACTGGATTCAATTCTCACTCAAAAGAAATAAACTATATTTTTAAGCCCTCTTTACCAATCCACTTGCCGCGTGGTCGGTAAATGCGATTTTTCGAATACTGCTCAAATATGTGCGCGAGCCAACCTGACACTCGTGAAACGGCAAATATCGGCGTGAACAGATCTGTTGGTATTCTCATACTGTTATAAACAGTCGCTGAATAAAAATCGACATTTGGCAGAAGGCCTTTTTCTTTTTGTACAGTGTGATCAATCATCGCTGACATCTCATACCAGTGGGCTTCACCAACTTTTTTAGTGATCTGCTCACTCATTGTGCGAAGAATTCTAGCGCGCGGGTCACCGTTTTTATAAACTCGGTGTCCAAAGCCCATAACCTTAACTTTATTAGCTAAAGCTTCTTTAATCCAAGCCTCTGCTTTCTCCATCGTGCCGATTTCTTTTAGCATCAACATCACTTGTTCATTGGCGCCGCCATGAAGTGGCCCCTTCAGTGTACCAATGGCACTGGTGACAGCTGAATAAATGTCACTTAACGAAGATGAAGTTACACGAGCAGAAAATGCAGAGCAATTCAGCTCATGATCGGCGTGCAATATTAAACAGACATCAAATATTTTAACAGTCTCTGCGTCTGGCTCTTTACCAAACATCATATTTAAAAAGTTCCATGCAATAGATTTTTCAGGGTTGGCCTGAATAAACGGCTGACCGGTTCTAGTTCTTTCAAATAACGCCACAAGTGGAGCCATCTTGGCCGTCAGCCGAATGCCAATTCTGTGCTGAGCTTTTTCATCTATGCCCTGAGAGTCAGCGTCATATAAAGAAAGAAGCGATGTCGCTGTTCGCAACCATGCCATTGGGTGAACACCTTTAGTCGGAAGAGACTGCAGCTGCTTCACGACTTCGGGTCTTAAAATCATTTCTTGAGAAATTTCTTTTCGAAAAGTCGCGAGTTCAGCAGGTGTCGGTCTTCGATCGTGCCAAAGTAAATAAACAACTTCTTCAAAAGTCGATTTCTCAGCTAAGTCATCAATTGTGTATCCACGAAAACAAAGTGTTGCATCTACAATTGACGAGATGCCCGTCGTACAGGCCACTACGCCCTCTAAACCCTTATCGACCGCGCCTTCATAAACTTCTACAGCTGCCATGGTATGTCCTTTCGAATTGGATACATCTAGCTTAACGAATTTGTAACTCGAGGGGTAGACTATTTTTTTGCTAACTTAATAACTCGATCTTTTACTTCCGCCACGACCACGGTCATATCTCGAGGAATCTCCTGCCCCTTTGAAAACTCCTGCACTTGAAATAATATTTGATTTCGCAGCTCATGAACACCGCGCGTCGCATACTCTAATATAGATTTATAGAGACGATCTTGCCCAAATTCTTTTCCATCTAAATTGCGCGCCTCAACAACGCCTCGTGAGCAAAAAATCAATCGATCTCGCGGACTAAGTGCGATGGACTGAGAAATCATTTCTGAACTATAGCCCTGACTAATCGCAGGATTTGGTGACTTCAAGAGTCGCAACTCACCTGCCGCATAATCATAATGCAGAGTCTGAACATTCCCTGTCTTTGCAAAGGCCAAAGAAAAATTACGTCGATCAAAGAGGCCATAAAAGACATCTGCATTGTCCTCACCTTGAATGCTGCCAAGTAGCTCATCTATAATTTGCTTGAGCATCAAGTGCGGCTCAGAACCACGACGAGCCTCCATGCGCCCCGTTAGCTTCAATAATACAGACAAAAGTAAGGCCGACATGACATGCCCCGTAGAGCTGGCGACAATAACTCCAAAACGAGAGCGGTCTTCATGTTCAAAGACATCAAAGTAGTCGCCCCCTCGCGCAAAACTCGGCACAAATTTAGATGAGAACTCAAAACCTTGAATATTTGGAATTTCTGTCGGCATGAGTTGCTTTTGCATCGCTTGCACAACTTTAATCTCTTGATTGAGCTCCCCAATCAGCACCTCTAAACGTTTATTAGCAGAAGAGAGTTCTCGACGAAAAACAGACAGATCTTTCTCTCGATCCTCGACCTCTTCTTCTAACTCTAAAATTCGCGCTTTAAGGGCTTCGACAGACTCATTTGCCATGACTAAATTGTTGAACTCGTGACATGCTTTGTCAACGGTAACGCTCGAGGCCACGACGTCTAGCTTGAAATATTTACATGTATTTCGTACGACCTAGGGATGGTTCAGTCATCACTGTCACACAGCTCAATTCAGACTCTTATAAATATTAATACAAATCTGACCCGTGATGAATCCCAAGACTCCTGTTTGCGTACTATAAACTTTATGACTTACGAACTCGCCACTCTCTGCGACAACAAAACAGATCGTGAAGTTTTAGAAGTTCTTAATGATTTTTTCTTTAAGACCAAAAATTTTAAGCTCGACACGTCACCTCTGCTACTCGCCTCAATACTAGCCGAGCGCCGTGGCTGCGGCATTGCACTTGCCTATATATATATGCATTTAGCAAAAAATCTGGGGCTAGAGCTGCACCTCATTCATTGGCCACTCCATGCTATTCTCAAGTGGGAGTGTGAGGGCAAAGCCTTCTTCATTGATCTCGAACAAAACGGGAAGCTCTTAAGTGAAGAAGAACTTCTGCTTATGGTGAATAAACATAAAGATCAGCTTCGAACACTTTCTAGCACTGAGTCTACAATTCAATACCTAAGCTATATTCTGACCCACTATCGCCAAGAGAATCAACTCGAACAGTTGCACCGCACGTTATCTGAAATTTTAAATATCGAGCCCGAAAATACTCGCTACCTTGCCGAACGCGCGCTTCTCAGACGTGAAATGGGTTTAATTAAAGAATCTATATGTGATTTTAAACGCTACTTTTCTTTCACTGATCGAAGTGCCGCACCAGCACACGTCATCACTGCTTACGACAGCATTGTTCTCATCGGGCATGTATAAGCATCAATACTTTGCTTCTATTATTTTAATAATTTGATCAAGTCTTGCCGGAGCATCAAGCCCCTGTCCGCCTAAAGATGCCTTTTGATTTTGGGCTATTTGCAGACTGTCAAAACTGTGATCTTTAGTTTTAAGATTAAGATCCGCACCTTTATCAACTAAAAACTGCACAATCTGTGGAGACAAAACTTTCGTTGCATATGACAAAGCTGTCCAACCAATTTCATCTTGAGCATTGAGAGCATCAGGTATTTGAGCGTAGACCGCCTCAACCACAGCCAAATTATTTGATTGCGCTGCAACCATCAGCATAGTCTTTCCTCCAGGCATGCGAATATTAAAATCAACACCTCTGTCTGCCAGCATTTGAATAATTTTAAGCTGGGACATCGACAGCGCCACAGTTAAAGCACATTTACCATCGGCCGTCGCATACGAATAATCAATGCCATCTTGTAATAGTAAATGCTCTGCAATTTCTTCTCTCTTGCTGTCGATAGCAATCATCAGTGGCGACCAATTTTTTAGGCGCAAGAGGATGCCGTTTCCACCACTAAAATTTATATCTGCACCTCGCGACAACCAAAACTTCAGCGATTCTAAATTGCCGTCGAGAATCGCCCTGACCAGTGGCGCCTGCCCTTTAGAATCTATTAAATTGGGGTTTGCTCCGCGTTCACATAACCAAATAATTTGCGCTTCATCATTTCGATCAATCACATATTGAAGGGCTATATCAAGATTCGCACCTCGATCAATTAGAAATAATGCCACTTTATTCTGCCCCACTCTCAGCGCCGTTATTAATGGGGGCTCTTCATCTTGACCGGGGATATTGACAAGCTCTATGTTTTTCTCACATAAAATTTTGATGAGAGTTTGAAAGTTATTTTCTAAAGCATAGAAAAAAGCAGTATTACCCATATGATCAATGAGCGCCGGATCAACACCCGCATTTAACAAAAAGCGAACAGCATCAATATGATTGCCGATAACTGACAAATGGAGGGCAGACTGATGTTCATCTTTATTGAAAAAATTAGGATCTACCTTTTTTACAGTTAAATAAGACTGAAGCTGTCCAACTTGTCCACCACGTGCGGCGTCTAGATACAATAAGCCGCATCTTTCTACCTCAGGGTTTAATTTTTTTACAGCACTTCGGATTTTAGAAAAAAAACTGCTCATGGTCTAAACAATAATGATGTATCTGATTATAATCAAGCCAGGCTTTTATTTGGGCTGGTCTAGTTATTGAGTTCAGCCTTTACCCAGGCCTTCGTATGAGCACACATAAACATCGTAACGCACAGCCTTGCCCTCAAATTGAATATTTGGCTTTAAATATTTCTTATGAGTTGGTTTAAGCGATGGTGCTGACAGTGGCCTTTTCACCACGACTCTTTTTGTCGCCACCTGAAGGGCAAGATCTAGTAGCTCAGTCTCTTGTTCAGAACTTACAATTGGAGCCAGTAATTTAAGAAGTATAGACTCTTTACCAGACTTTGCTGATTTTCTTTTCTCAGGGAACATCGGGTCTAAATACACGACATCTACATTTTTATTTTCAGCAGAGAAATTGGCGAGCCAATTTTTAAAATATTTTTTGGCCTCTGTATTTTCTATTTTAAGGTGGCACTCATCCGAGAGTCGTGAAATTTGATCCGACACGACCCTGTAAAGCATTTTATTTTCTTCTAAAGCGAGTACATGACAACCAAGAGAGGCCATATGAAATGAATCTCGGCATAGACCGGATGTGGCATCTACGATGCGCAACTTTTGCCCTTCATCTTTTTGACTTGCCCGATAGCCAATGGCTCGCGCAAGCAAGTCTGATTTAAGACCAATTTTATTTCTTTTAGAAAAATCAACATCCACTCGAATGGGTTTTTGACTCTCTTCTAAAATTAAAAAGTGCAATCCGCAGCCATCACTGTCAATTTGAACTTTAAGCGCTGGTGTCTTCATAAAATCGACATTAAAAACATGTAGAGGCCAGAGTAAAAATGCAGCTGAATAATTTTATGCGGCAGTGAATACAAATATGATGAGAGCGGAGATGTAACCGATAAGGTTCGAACACAAAGAAAAATAATATATCCCACAATAGGTAACGCAAATAGTATGTTATGAAATCTGAAAACACTGATCCCGAAATAAATGCAAATTGTAATAGCTGCTAGTATAAATAAACCTACAATTAATTGTTGAGCACGATCAAAACCAATACGCACCGGCAATGTTCTTATGCCGGCTTCATCGTCAACCACCATGCTGATCACACGCCTCACACCAACGTAAGCCAAAGTCAGCCACGTAAAATAGAATCCCATTAAGTATATCGGCAGTGGCAACACTTTTAGCCGTAAAAACTCGGGCTGCGCTAGTACTACGGGGATGGCCAGACTCATAGTCATCAAAAGCATGACATGATACAGTCGCTTCACTGTAATTGCCCGCAACCATCCGTTTTGAATAACTCGACTGCCGCCCTTTTCATTCAGGCGATCGACGCCCGTCATGTGATCGACATAGTCATTGCGACAAAAAATAGCACCATGTAAAAAGAAAAATGAGAGTAGTGCCATGGCCACGTAGTTCCAATTTTGTATTTGGCCTGCCATTAGACTTGCTGTCAGAACGCCTGGCATTAATGTTAACGTCAATAAATCAAAACGAAAAACCTGAGCTAATATTTTTAAAAAGTGGGGGCGTCGAATATCTTTTACATCAACTAACTGAAACGTGACCTTCTCATTAGCTCTGTTCACATTCATTGAGCGGACAGGAATAGCGCGAATCGACGGAGAAATCTCACCCAGTAGATATTGATTCAACTCTAAACTGGGGCGCTCTAGCGTTATAAACTCATTCACCGACTAAACCTTACGCCAATAAAGAATATGAGGCAGGTGAGACAGATCTGCAACAAGGCCTTGCTCCTCTGACTTCAAATATTTTTTAAGCTCTGAACAATGATGCTCATAAAGTGCGATCACTTTTTTATTGTGGGCATCAAAGTCTTCTAAACGCGCGAAGAATTCAGTTTCGCCAATGACCGCATAAATATCACTCATGCTTTGGCACTCGCGAAATTTTGCCCGCGAGCGCTCATTCATATCTCGGGTTAAAAATGTGGCAAATGAATTCATGTATCCCGATTTCAAATCTCCTAAAATGGCCTTGCCTTCGAAATTTCGAATATCAAAATCGAGAAGATCATCACTGCGTTGAAATAAAAGCCCGAGCAAGCTCCCCATTTCTTCTAAACAATTATGAATATTCTCATTGTAATTTTCAGCTGCAATGAATGGAGCGCGAATACACCACTTAAAAAGTGACGCAGTTTTTAAATCATGCACACGATCTAGTTGATTGAGGCTGACCTCCCAATCTTCAATCAGGGAGTCTTGTATCCACTCCCCTTCAAGAAGATCAGAAATCATTTCTGACGTGTATTGAATGAGCTTTAAATTACCGTAGCGGCTCAAATTCACCATCACGCGGGCGAGCAAATAGTCTCCTGCGAGTACGGCATACTCAGGAGTATACTTCAGCCACGCCGCCGTTTTGTCTCGTCGCAAATGAGACCGATCAATTAGATCATCGTGCAACAGTGAAGCGTTATGTATAAATTCAATTGTTTGAGCAAGAAGATGAACTTGATTCGGCTTCAATGAAAGATGCCCCGAAATTTGCTGAATCAACTTTGCTCGAAAGCCTTTGCCGTGCGAAAACAGATCATCATAAAGCGCATTGAGCTTCGGCAAATAACTCGGAAAATCTTCTGGCGCATAAACCTTGATATTCATGGGCATTTTATGGTCTTATTGACTCTCTAAGTCAACGATGAGGCTTACTTTATTTACGACCCAAAAGTCGGTATAGGAATGATATGTCATTAATAACACTAAAGAATTTCTTCTCCGATTTGTCTGACTTTGTAAAAAAAGTCTCGGCCGATGAGCGCATTCCCGCCCGGGATAAAAAAGTTATAGTCGCCCTTGTCGCCCTCATAATTTCCCCCATAGATATTATACCGGATTGGATCCCCATTATCGGCGTTCTGGATGATCTTATAATTCTCGCCATTGTTCTCGATTATCTTTTCAATGTTCTGGATCAGAACATCTTGCTATCGCACTACCCTTGGGGAATGAAAAGCTACACTTGGATTCGGCGTGCCGCAAAAACCGTGACGGGGCTCACTCCTGGCTTTATAAAGAAATGGATTTGGAAGTACAAACCCGAGCCTTATTGATTTGAGGCTCCACGCTAAGGTCGCGATGAAGAATCTTTTTGAACAAAATATTTTGATTGAATTTGGCGACAGTGACCCGCAAGGCATTTTGTATTTTGCCAATACCTATAAACTCGCGCACCAGTGTCTCGAAACTTATTGGGCACAAAATGAGCTGGGCTGGAAATTTTGGTTTCAGAACCCTGAGTTTGCCGTACCCATTCGTCACAGCGAATGTGATTACCTGGCGCCCATGAAGGCGGGAGAAAACTACAAGAGTACTTTAATGTGTTCTAAAATTGGAGACTCATCTGTTGAGTTCTCATGTAGTTTTTCAAATTTATCTGACGATACCGTTTGCGCCACTGTTAAAACAGTTCATGTATTTGTAGACCGAAAAAGTTTTAATAAAATTTCAGTACCTGAAAGAATTCGCATCTCGGTCGGATCTTAATTCAAAAAAATACGTTTCTCGGATTTAATCACGTGCAGTCATATTACTTTAGATTTGGCATCGGCATGTAACTTGTAATGTAGAACCCCGGCTGCGGCATCGGCGCAAACCGGGGTCAGGATCGAACCCCATTTTTTGTTGTTCTTTGAACATCAGAAATGGAGATTGATATGAATAATAACCACCGTTGTTGTTCTAAACGGCAGAAGCAGTTGAAAACTAAAGCCCTAATTTTGTCTTAAGCTCACCCACTTTAATTTTGCCCAATTCTGATTTGGGGAGCTTCGACACAAAATAGGCCGCGCGGATTTTGGCAACGGGTAAAACCTTAGAATTGAATTTTTTAATCCATTCTTCGGCTTTTTTATAATCAGAGTCGCAAAACACAACG
>JAGRAK010000065.1 GCA_020434645.1 Bdellovibrionales bacterium
TAGCTTTCGTGCCATCGATGAAACCAATATTACCGTAAGAGTCTAAAGCTACACTGAGTTGCCAGCTGACCACTGGTGGCGGCTGCACGCGCTTGACTTGCTGTAGTGGTTCTGACCAGGTGAGATTGTCTTCAGTTTGCAAAATGCTTTGAACTGAATCGTTTTGCTCAGGGCGCTGATTCATACTTGTATTTGTATTTACATTGAGATCGGCATCTGCGGGCGAAACAACAAATCCAAATAAACTCTCTTTGCTTTTTTGCTTTTCAATTTCAGCATTCTTGCGCCGCGTTTCTAGTTTCGCGACATTGGTATCAATTTGAGAGGCGATATTTGTGACGGGGCCTTTCCATATATGGCGACCAAATTTCTTTTCGTATGAGATGAGCCCATTTTGCAAAGCGCTTTCTGAAACTTTTTGCAGTACTGGATGTATGGTTGATCGAATCGGAGAGTTTTTAATTCTGGGTGAAACCTCTTTTGCATTGTTGCTCGTTTGAGAGATTAGGTAGTCGCGAAAATAATTGGCGTTGAGGGTCGCATTTATAGGGGTAAATTTTAAATCTGTCTCAAGGTCGATTTTTCGTTCGGCGGGGATAATTTTACTTTCAAAAAACTTTGAATAAACAAAATTCACGCGAGATTCAATTCTTGCATAATCAGTTTGATAGAGATTAGGGCCTTGCACAATGCCAACTAAATAAGCGGTTTCAGCTATGGTGAGTTGATCAGGTGTTTTGCCAAAATAAGACTCAGCCGCTTTATAAATGCCCCAAGAGTCTCGACCGAAATAAATGAGATTGAGATAAATCTCAAGTATTTGCCATTTGGTTAGACCGGCTTCGAGCTTTTCTGCGATTAGAATTTCTTTTAGTTTTCGATCGAGAGTTAAGTTGCTATTGAGATACAAATTGCGAGCGACTTGTTGGGTGATGGTGGAGCCCCCTTCCGGTCGACCAGTAGATACAAAGCTTTTCATGATCGCTCGAAGAATGCCAATTTCGTCAGCCCCTTTGTGTTCAAAAAACCGCCGATCTTCAACGCTGACAAATGCCATGGGTACGTATTTTGGCAATGTTTTTAGGCTGACCCATTTTCTACGGCCGGAACTTTGAAAACTCTCAGTTAAGAGTTGGCCATTGCGATCCAGAATTTCAGTAGATTCAGGCATGAAATCCCGTGGCGTGATTTTTATAGATTGAACACTTTGAACTAGGGCGTTGTAGCGCTGCTCGGCCTGTGCGATATCTTGGGTATATACATCCAGAGCATGTAGATCGGGGTTTAGTTTGCAGATTTTTTTATATAGTTCAATGCTTTGCTTGGCGTTGATTTTTTCATTTAGGTGCGCGTTCTGCTGAAACTCATCTCCAGATAATACATTTTGCAATAGATCTTGAATTTCTAGATCTTTAAATTCAGGACGCGAAAAAATCTTAAGGCAGGCATTGCTGTACATCTGCACAAGATTTGGTTTTGACTTTGTCAGGTAATCCGTAGGCTTCGGCAAATACGGATCGAAATGGCTCAAGACCATAAGTGTTGCGAATAAAAATTCCAAGCCTAGTACTCCTTGGTTATTCGCACGCCCCCCTCAGGGCAAATAACGGAGCAAAACTTAACACGCCTTGTTAAAAGCTGTCAATGGAGTTTGAATTTACTTCAAGTTCAATTGGCTACGGCATTTGCCGAGAGCGGCTGCGACTTGAGAGAGATCTTTACCTGCGCCTTGAGCAAAATCAGGTCGACCTCCACCTTTACCGCCCATAGCGGCGGCGACTTCGCCTAAGATTTTACCCGCATTGAGAGGGCCTACCAAGTTTTTGGTCACATTTACAATAATGGGGTGTGAGCTTTCGCCCCGGCCGATGACAACCACGACGCCTGACTGAAGTTTATCGCGAAGGCGATCGCTGAGCTGGGTGAGGAGAGTTCGATCATTCACTTCGAGATCGGCAAAAATAAGCTCGCCTTTGAGTTCTCCAACTGTAAATTTTTCTGCTGTGCCAATTATGCTGTCGAGATCAATTTTTGATCCTTTGAGTGACTGAATTTCTTTTTCTAATGCTTTTTTCTCATCTTTGGCACGATCAATCCAAACTGAAACTTTAGTATCTGAGTTTTGAAACTGCTGCCAGTTTTCTTGTATGCCGCAAGCAAGTCGAGCCTCGATGTTTTCGCGCACATGCTTAAACATATACTGAGCTGCCGTCTCGCCAGTGATAGCTTCAATACGACGAACCCCAGATGAAACTCCTCCTTCGCTTACAATTTTAAAAAAGCGAATGTGAGCGGTGTTGTCGACATGGGTTCCGCCACAAAGTTCTGTTGAGAATGTCCCCATTTTTAATACACGAACTTGATCACCGTATTTTTCGCCAAAAAGGGCGAGTGCCCCTGCGGCAATAGCCTCTTGTGGTGATGTTATTTTGGTTTCAACTGTGAGAGCGTTGTTGATTTCGCGATTGACGAGTTCTTCAATATCTTGAATTTCTTGCGAGCTGAGTGGTTTATTGTGTGTGAAGTCAAAACGAAGTTTATCTGGGCCGACTAGAGAGCCAGCCTGAGTCACATGAGTGCCCAAAACTTTGCGAAGCGCTGAATGCAAAAGGTGAGTGGCGGAGTGGTTTGCGGCAGTGCTTCTGCGTTTGGCAACATCGACGACAGCCTGCACATTTTCATCGAGAGAAATTTCGCCATCGAGTACACGAACATGGTGTATAAAAATATCATTTGATTTTGTGCAATCTAAAACCTCAGCTTGACCGGTGGCGGCCAAAATTTGGCCGACATCTCCGACCTGCCCGCCGCTTTCGGCGTAGAAGCATGTTTTATCGAGAGCCAGTAGGCCGACTTGGTCACGTGTTAGTTTTTTCACGCTGGCGTTGCCGTCAGAGAGCAGTACGATTTTACCTTTTGAATGAGTGATTCCGCCGTAACCTAGAAATTCAGTGGGCGCCGTTGATTTTTTCAAATCTTGAGTGGCTTTAATTAGGTAAGCATCGTTAGCCGATAGGCCTTTGCCTTTCCAAGACGCGCGAGCCACTTCGCGTGCGGCTTCAAAATGTTTTTCAAATGAAGCTTCATCAATTTGATAACCTTTTTCTTGTGCAATAACCCGAGTCAGATCAGCCGGAAAGCCAAAAGTGTCGTAGAGTTTAAAGACAAATTTTCCGTCGACGACTTTGCGATCTGATTTTGACATTTCGTTAAATTCAGAATCTAGAATTTGAATGCCTTGATCTAGAGTAGAGAAAAATCTTTTTTCTTCATCTTTGGTCGTTGTTAAAATATGTGATTTTTGTGCATTTAGATCGGGGTAAGCTCCACCCATGTTTTGAATCACATTTTCAACAACGGCTGGGTACAAACTTTTATCTTCAGATAAGTTTCGCCCGTACCGAATAGCGCGTCTCATTATGCGTCTCAAGACATAGCCGCGCCCCTCATTTGAGGGCAACACGCCGTCACCAATTAAAAATGCGGCGGCACGAGCATGGTCGGCAAGCACTCGCATGGCGACGTTTCGTGCTTGATGCACTTTAAGCTGCTCACCTTTTAAATTTTTAAAATCGCGTACATATTCTATTCCACTTAATTTTTCGACAGTTTGAATGAGGGGCTGAAATAAATCAGTGTCATAGTTTGAAATTTTGCCTTGTAATACAGAAGTGAGTCGTTCAAGCCCCATGCCGGTATCAACTGATGGCTTTGGTAGGGGCGTCTGCACACCCTCTTCAGACTCATTAAATTGCATAAATACGAGGTTCCATATCTCCATGAAGCGATCACCGTTACCACCCATAACATTTTCTTTCGGGTCGCCAGGTACTTTATCGCCCAGATCATAAAATATTTCAGAGCAAGGGCCACATGGTCCCGAATTGCCCATTCGCCAGAAATTGTCTTTTTCGCCAAATCGGTAAATTCGATCTTTCGGTACGCCCTCTTGTTTATGCCAAATCTCAGCGGCATCATCGTCTTTTTCAAACACAGAGACGTAAAGGCGATTTTTATCTATGCCGAGTTCTTTGGTGATGAACTCCCATCCGTAATGAATGGCTTCTTTCTTGAAATAGTCGCCAAATGAAAAGTTGCCGAGCATTTCAAAAAAAGTGTGGTGTCTTGCTGTATAACCCACATTTTCTAAATCATTATGTTTGCCACCCGCACGCACACATTTTTGTGAGGTGGTCGCGCGAGAGTAAGAGCGAGTTTCGAGCCCCAAAAATAGATTTTTAAACTGATTCATGCCGGCATTTGTAAAGAGCAGTGTCGGGTCGCCATCAGGGATAAGTCTTGAGCTTGAAACAATTTGATGTTTATTTTTCTCAAAATATTTTAAAAATGTGCTTCTAATTTCTGTCGAAGTGTTTTTCATAGTCTCACTTTGTATTTAAAATTTATTATGAATCGCTTTATTTATAGTTTCAGAGTCAAAGCCCCTCGAGGTCAAATAGCGAAAGGCTTTAACACGCAGGGGCGTTGTTAAGTTTTCTTGATCGCCGTACTTTTTTTGTAATAGCTCCCGGCATTTGCTGAGCTCTCGGTCAGGATCAGTAGGTAGTGGCGGCAGCCCTTTCTTCTTTAATGCGTTGTTGATGTAATATATTCCTTTTTCTTTGCGGTGTAAGGCCTCACCGAACTGCTTTGATAAAAACTCAGGCTCTTTGATGTACTCTCGATCTTGAGCTCTTTGTATAGCATCACGAACAGCTTCGTCAGTGTACCACTGAGTGAGTTTATTTTTCAATTCGAGAACAGAGTGGTCGCGGCGGTAGAGCATTCGAACAAGTGAGTTGTAGGCTTTGTCACTTTTTGAACTTTTTGAGGAATCCAATTTTTTCGGCGCCCACGGCTTTTTTCTCATTTGGTTTGCTACCTGCGGTTGTTTCAACATCCATTTCAGTTAAGTCTTGCCAAGCTTCATCTATGCGCCGGGCAAACTTGGTGCCTTCTCCCCATTTTTTACCATCCATGTGAGATACACCACTATAGCGAATAGCAAAGTTTTCAGGAGAAGTGGAGGCTTTTAATGCTTCTTCATAGGTAATAGCATCTTGGGCTATGAGTTCCATTAGGCTTTGGTCAAAAGTACACATACCCCAAGCTGACTGGCTCTCTTCTATGGCTTTTCGCATTTCAGATGTGCGATTGGGGTCGACTATGATGTCAGCCATTCTTGAGTTGTTCAGCATCACTTCAAGAGCGGGGACATATCCGTCACCAGATTTCGTCGTACAAAGGCGTTGACTGATAACGGCGGTCAGCACAGAGGCGAGCTGTAAACGTATTTGCAATTGTTGGTGAGGTTCGAAAGTCGAGAGTATTCGGTTGATCGTCTCTTGCGCGTCTAAAGTATGAAGTGTCGAGAGTACAAGATGACCTGTTTCGGCGGCAAGAAGTGCAATTTCAATTGTTTCGCGGTCACGCATTTCACCGATAAGAATAACATCTGGATCTTGGCGGAGTGCTGCGCGAAGACTCGCTGCAAAGCTGATGGTGTCGGTGCCGAGTTCGCGCTGAGTGATGATGCACTTGCGATCACGAATTAAAAATTCAGTGGGGTCTTCTATCATAAGAATATGTTTACTCTGGGTGCGATTGATATGGTCAATCATGCCGGCTAGAGTAGAGGTCTTGCCTGAGCCGGTCGCGCCGGTCACGAGTACCAAGCCCCGTTCGCGCTCTGCGATTTTTTTAATAATTGGCGGCAAGTGCAAGTCATCTATATTTGTTACGGTGTCGGGTATATTTCGAATCACCATACGAATAGTGCCTCGTTGCATGAGTATGTTGAGGCGAAATCGCCCCACGCCGGCAAGGCCATAAGAAAGGTCAAGATCTCTTTGTGCTTCAAAAATCTTGCGTTGGCGTTCGTCCATAATAGCAAAGGCCATTGTTTCAAGGTCTTTGCTCGTTAATGCCGGAATACTTGATGACAACGGTCGCAGTGAGCCATGTTTTCTTATTACAGGGATAATGCCCGCTTTTAGGTGAACATCGCTTGCGCCTTTGCGCATAGCAATTCGTAGAATTTCATCAAGCGTGATCATATATTTCTATCGGTAAAAACAAATGAATTGTGAAGTGATGAGAGTTGAATCATACTAGACCAAAATCGGGAGTTTGAAGTGAATAGTCGAAGAAAAATTGAAGTATTGGCCACATTTTTTTACTTAGGTCGAGTTCCGCTGATGCCAGGTACGGTTGGCACGTTGGGTGCTATTCCGCTGGTCCTTCTGTTTAGTTTAACAGGGGTTTATGGCTATATTGTCTTAACTTTTGCTTTCACGCTATATGCCATTCGTATTGCCGATCAATACGAGCAAATGGTGCAAGATCATGACAGTAAAGAAATTGTGATTGATGAAGTTGTCGGTTTTTTAATTACAATGTTCTGGCTGCCCCACACATGGCAGGCCTTTTTGATCGGGTTTATTTTGTTTCGTGCACTTGATATTATTAAACCTTACCCGATTGGCTATATAGATAAAAACGCCACGGGTGGTTTTGGTACGGTGGTAGATGATTTGGTTGCGGGTGTGATTGCCAATATTGCTTTGCAATTTGTTTACACTCAAACCACTTGGCTGGGTGTGCAACAAACTTTTGGTCATTAAGAAGTCGAGATAAATGCAAGTGAGTATTTTTCGAGGCAGTTGAGGTGATGCTTTTTGAAATCTAAAGTTGAAGAAATTCAAAAGCGATTTATTTCACGAGGTTTAACTTTGGCGGTGGCTGAGAGTTGCACCGGTGGTCAGTTGTCGGCGGCGCTCACGTCTATCTCGGGGTCTTCAAAATATTTTTTAGGAAGCGTGATCAGTTACAATGCTTCTGTAAAGGTGAAAATTTTAAAAGTTCCGCAGAGTAGCATTCAAGGGGCGGGTGAGGTCAGTGAGCTGGTGGCTCAGCTTATGGCGACGGGTGTGCGAACTGAACTCGGCAGTGACTGGAGCGTTGCCATCACGGGTGTTGCCGGTCCAACAGGCGGCACTGTGGATAAACCCGTGGGCATGGTTTGCTTTGGCGTATCGGGCCCGGATGTTTTATTTACTGAGACAAAAAATTTTGGTTCTCGCAGCCGCGATAAAATTCAGCAGGCCTCTATTGAGCACGCTCTGGATTTGCTAATTCAATATACAGTTTGAAATTGAAGCGCATGCGGTGAACGTCAATGCAACCAGATGTGGCCTTATGCGCTCAGTGGTAGCCCGCATTTGCTCGAAGTTGAACGTTGGTACGGCATGCCAACATTCAACTATGGGCGTACGTGAGCATCATGGTGTCTGCGCACCCATGTTCGCCCCACCGCGTATGATTTTTGTAGATATACGAAACTCGAACTGTTATCGTCGCGAGCATGTTTGATTTTGCATTCGAGTCTTCGTTGAATTTTTGGTTTTTGTTCGGCGCATTCTTAATGATCGCTGAGTTTATATTGCCAGGCCTCGTTTCTATATTTGTAGGTCTCGGAGCTCTGACGGTCGCCGGTTTTATATACTTTCAAATTATTGAAAGTATATCGGGTCAATTGATTGTTTGGTTTATTAGTTCAACAGTTTATATTTTCACTTTGCGCTTGCTTGTCATGCGCTACTATCCGAGCGATACCGAAACACAAAATATTGATGAAGAAGCGCAGATGATGAATAAAATTGTCGAGGTGATCGAGCCCATTTCGGTGAGTAAAAACGGCCGCATTCGGTATGGCGAATCGACATGGGTGGCTATATATAAGGGTGAAGGCGAAATTCAAGCAGGAGAAAAAGTTAAGGTCGTGGGCCGTGAGAATATTTCTTGGATAGTTGAAAAAACCGAATAAAAATAGTGAGTGAATCACCAATAGGGAGAGCCAGAGATGTTAAGCTTTATGTCGATAACCATAATTATTATTGGGTTTATTATTCTCAATACAATTATCATCGTGCCCGAGCGCGAAAATGTAATTGTCGAGCGACTGGGTAAATTTCATGCACTCTTGAAGCCCGGGCTACATTTTCTTATTCCGTTTTTTGATAAGGCGGCTTACCGGCAAGAGGTTCGCGAACAGGTGATTGATATTCCTTCTCAAAGTGTGATCACAAGTGACAACATTCAAGTCGAGGTCGACGGGCTTTTGTATTTGCAAGTTATGGATGCAAAAAAGGCCAGCTACGGCATAGGCAACTATATGGCCGCCAGTATCAACTTGGCTCAAACTACAATGCGGTCTGAGGTGGGTAAAATCACGCTGGGCGAAATCTTTGCTGAGCGTGAAGCAGTGAACACTAAAATTATTGCTGAAATTGATAAGGCCTCAGACCCGTGGGGAGTGAAGGTATTGCGTTACGAAGTTCGAGACATCTCGCCATCACGTCACGTGATTGAGACTCTTGAAAAGCAAATGGAGGCCGAGCGCGAAAAGCGAGCCGAAATCACCCGCGCCACGGCAGAAAAAGAAAAATTAATTAATGTTTCAATTGGTGAAAGACAAATGGCCATCAATCTTTCAAACGGAGCCAAGCAAAAACGTATCAATGAAGCCACTGGGCGAGCCGAGTCGATTCGCCTAATAGCCGATGCGACTTCAAAAAGTTTGCAAATGGTAGGTGAGGCCATTGAACAGCCGGGCGGCAAAGAGGCCTTGAAAATGAAATTGGTCGATCAATATATAGATCAGCTCGGTGAAGTGATTGAGGGAGGGGATGTTTCTATGTATCCGATAGAGCTCGCCACTTTAAAAGGAATAGTCGAGCAACTTAAAAGCCCAGCAATGACAGGATCCACAGCGAAGGGGGTTCAATAATGTCTCTTGATTTAATGCTTTTTACATTTGTAATTGGATTTTTATTTTTATTTGTACTGAGTGCACTATTTAAATCGATTCGCCTTGTTCCCGCACAATCTGAATTTATAGTAG
>JAGRAK010000066.1 GCA_020434645.1 Bdellovibrionales bacterium
CGTGGAGAGAGTGGTTAAAGCACGGAACACAAACAGTGCGTGCTAACTCTTGCGGGAGATTTCAGTCGAGCGACAATGGCAATATGATGAGGTCTGCTAACGCTAGATCTGAATATGGACCATTTTTGCATGAGCAGATACTAGTTGATCTGTATAGAAAGAATTTTCATGTCATCACATCGTATACGCCTGAAGGTCGTATTAGTAACTTTAGTCATATTGACATTGAGCCTATGCGACCTATTTCTCATGAGTTTGATGTTTTCTGGACAGCCAACGGTAAAAACATAACGCCCGTCAATTCAAAATCTTTAGTGCGCAGCGACCTTAAAGGCTTTTCGGGTCTTATGACATTACAGGTGAAAGTAGTAGACCCTACAACACTTGTAAAGTCAGAGAGGTTTCGAGATGAGTTGATGACAAAAACACTGACTTGGACTGTTGATTTAAATGAATCTCCGGCTCCTGAGCTGCCGACGCCACCGGCGCCGCCTACTTCACCTAGCCCTGAGCCGCCGGCGCCACCTGTTACTGAGCCTATTTTTGATCCGGTGGGAAAATTTTGTTCATATAAACATTGGCCTCATGGTGGAGCAGATAGTCTACAAGAAGAACTTTTATATGGTGACAAGGTCACTCGTCATTTAGCGGGCAAAGAATCTACAGAGCCTTGCTCAGCTGGCGCTCAAGGCTCTAAAGTGTATCGGACTTATTTTTCTCAAGTCATTACTTGTAAACTAAACAGCACAAGCTCTGGGGTCATACTTGCGCAAATTTCAAAAAATGAAATTACTGAAGAAGTTGAAAACACATGCAAAATTCCTTAAGGCTTTTTGCATGTGTTAGTTAACTCTTTATCAATAAACTCTGCACTAATGGCGATGAGTTTTAGTTCGTCATTAGTTGGGTTATTTATGCACTTGATGACTTGTCGTTTATATCGGGTGATGGTCTTCTCTCCTGAGCTTCCAGTGGGGCAGGGTTGTGTCAGTGTTTCTCCAGGCAAATCCCTATTTGTAGTGTGTTCAAGGGGTAGGATGCCTGGGATGGCCGCATAGTGACCCTCTGGCCAATTGTTGTAATTGCAAAAAGGTGTATCAGCTGGTGGGGCTGGCTCTGCCTCTGGCGGCAGAATCGGTGGAGTAGAACTTTCGCAAGTGTTCGCAATTTCATTTTCAATAATTTCTTTACTAAGAGCTGTGAGTTTCACACCACCATTTGAAGGGTCGTTAGTGCACTGAATTTTTTGTCTAACAAATTTCACTATTGTTTTTGATCCGCTTTCACTGGCTTCACATTCTAAGACTTGAGTTTCGCCAGAGAGATCTCGCATGACGACGTCGTTATAGTTGAGCAGTTCAGCCGTTGGGGTGTTGCTCCCGCCACTCCAGTTTGAGTACTTGCATGCTGCCTTATTTGTTGGCGGGCTTAGAGGTGGCGCAATGACTGTGTCTTGAGGTGGCGCATCTTTGGAGTTTACATAAATATCAACAGTGGCCATGCCGTCTGTATAGGTAAGATAGTCTATACTTGCGTCACCACGTGGCAGTTTGAATTTACTGCCAGGGCTAACCACTTCAATTATGTCGGTGGATGTCCCACTTTCTATATGGACATAAAGATCAGACGGGCGAGAAACGTAGTTCTCTTTACTTTTTATAGAAATATAATAGTTTGTCCCGCCTGAATTCACCACAGCGATTTGCGTTTGCTTTGGCATAATATCAGGCAGAGCATAATCGACTGGTGCTAAATATAGCTTTTGTGTTTTAGAAACATATTGGGTGGTTTCGGGGTTATGTATATCGAGATACATTAATCCAACAGAGTTCAAGCCCACCACTGGTGAGGGGTTACCCATAACTGAAGATTGATCTGCATATTCAATGCCTTTACTGTTGGCATGCCCTAAGCCTAGAGTGTGACCCAGTTCGTGAACAATTGTTTTAACTCGTCCTTGTGAAGTTAAAGCATGATTGCTGCCGAGCCCGGCAAACCCCGAGTAACTCACTCCGTTCCAGTAAATAGCAAAGGTCATGTTCACTACATATTTAGTGTTTTGAATATTATTTGCTTTTTGATACTCCACCGCATGTTGTACGGCCAGATTTTGACAACCGCCACAAGATTTGTAATCGGCATATGGCATTTCAACTCTGTAAGCGCGAACTTTAAATTTTCTTTTTCCGTGTGAAAATTGATTATATAGTCGCTCGATCTCCTTTGCATCTTTGTCGATATTTTCTTGCTTAAATTGCAGGGTGTCGTTTTTAAAAACCATATAGTAGAGGCCAATGTCTTGATCTCGCTCTTGTTTGTCTGCGACTGGATTTTCAGCTTTATATACCCCTTCTGAACAAGTCCCGCTGCTGTAAGAATTTTTTTCGTTAGTTTTTAAAATCTGTAACGACTCGGAAATAGGATTTAATTTGCCCAGAATATTTATTTCTGCATTTAAAGGTATGCGCTTGATATGATCTTCATAGGTCACATCTATTTCTTCTCCGTTTTGAAGTTCGAAGGCGTAAGATTCAACTGAGTTTTCGCCAGGGTTCTCTAAGACATACATCCGGAGTTTGCCAGAATATATTTGGCCAATATTTGAATGCAATTTATTTTCATGGCATGTGATTTGTAATTCATCTGAGGTGACTTCTGTTTTTGAAGTGCACGCAAGAAGTGAGAATAAAAGGCAGATAAGTAGTATTTTCATATAAAAACTAATCCTTTATAGCGATTTTTTAATGTTGCAAAAAACCTATCGGACTCGACTTACCGCGAGTTAATAGCCAGACCTTAGTTCGTGTAATAACTAGACCTTAGGCGTGTAACAGATTTGACACTATGAGTTTAAAATACATCCACAAGCTCAAGCTTCTTAACAGGCATTGGCGCCATGATTCTCTGAGCCTGGGCCTGAAAGCTCTCGGAGGTATCGGTGATCATAAAAGAAATATCGCCGGTTAGCCCTGAGTGATTGGGTGCCAGAATATTTTTTTGAAAATCACTTTCTATTTTTTCAGAAACGGACGCTCCTGAGTCGATAAGTTCAACATTAGGCCCCACTACTTTTCTTATGGCCTCTTTTAGAATGGGGTAGTGGGTGCAGCCCATAATGAGAGTGTCAATTTTAACAGCCATAAGGGGCGACAAATAGCGATAAATAATTAAATTTGTAATCGGGTCGTCGTCCCACCCTTCTTCAACAAGTGGCACAAGTAGCGGGCAAGCTTGCTGGTAAATTTTAAACTCTGGGTTTATTTCTTCAAGTCGTGTAACATAATTTCTGCCGGCGACAGTTGCGCGAGTCGCGATAATTCCGATTAAATTATTTTGTGTCGCACGAGCTGCCGCGCGAGCGCCGGGCTCGATCACATTGTAAATGGGTATGTCAGAAGTTATTGCGTGCACGACACTCGATGCTGAGTTGCACGCGACAACTACGGCCTTAACATTTTTAGTTTTTAAAAAGTTAACATTTTGCTCTAAATATTTTGAGATTGTTCGTGGAGATTTTGTCCCGTACGGTATTCTCGCTGTATCGCCTAAATAAATAAAATTCTCATGGGGAAAATTTTCACGAAGTGCTTTTAAAACCGTGAGTCCGCCAAGCCCTGAGTCAAACACCCCGATGGGGCGTTCACTCAAATTGTTATTCACGGACGCACTCCATGAGCGCGTGATTCATGGTGACCCATTGAGGTCATCTCCATAAAAAGTGCTTTTTCACAAATCTCGCTCACTTTAAGTGCGTTAATGTAACTCATGCCTGAGCGAAGGCCGCCAGAGAGTTCTTTTATGACGTCACTGACATGACCCTTAATGGCAACATATGTGGCTTCGCCTTCTGGTGCCATGCCTTCAGGCACTTCGCCTCGCCATGAAACCTGAGCCGCTTTAGAGGCCATTCCGCGGTATTCTTTTTTACCATGTCGAATAGCTCCGGGTGTTTCAAGAGTTCCTGATAAAATTGAACCTAGCATGACTGAATCTGCCCCGCAGGCAAAAGCTTTTACGATATCGCCTGAAGTTTTAATTCCACCATCAGCGATCAGCGGAACATTCAAATCTTTAGCAACTTCTGCGCAGAGGCTAATGGCTGTCATTTGAGGCACGCCACAACCGGTGATGACTCGGGTTGTGCACATTGAGCCTGGGCCGATGCCCACTTTAATGGCGTCGGCACCAGCCTCGCATAAATCGCGAGCGGCTTGCGGTGTGGCGATATTGCCCGCAATAAGTTCAACATTGGGGTAGGTGTCTTTCATCCACTTCATTGTCTCAAGCATAGAGACCGAGTGGCCGTGCGCGATATCAATAGTGATCACATTTACTCCACTTGTGATCAGAGCTTGAGCGCGGTCTTTTATGTCGTCATTAACGCCAATGCTTGCACCAATATTTTTGACTCCCGCCTCTTTCATTTTTTCAACTTGAAGAACTTGATCTGAGATCGACATGAACCGATGCAAGATGCCAAAGGCGCCGGCCTTGTTCATGGCAATCGCCATTTCATACTCAGTGATGGTGTCCATGTTGGCGCTAATGAAAGGCATATTGATATTTATTTTTTTTGTGAGTCTTGTTGTGAGTTCTGGTTGTTTGCGGCTTCTCACGTCACTTTTCTGAGGTGTAATTAAAACATCGTCATAGGTAAGAGCGCGACCACGATTTTTTACATTTTGCCAATTAAACATGAGTTCCATTTTGATCTCCTTTTGAGAGCTTCATTACTCTTAATTGATAAAGTCTGAACAGTAAAACATTTGTGTATATATTTAACATGAAAAAAAGAAGACTTGTTGCGACGGCTGGTATCGGATTTGAAAATAACGGAAAAGCTTCTCGTGCGGAGCTTCGTAGTACATCTAGGCCAAATAGTCCCAATATAAAAATAAAAAGACCAAAGCCAATGCCTTTTACAAGTTGATTGGAGTACTCAAGGGCGTCGCGCTTACCTAAAGAATACTCAGGATCAGCAATGACAACATAGGGTACAAAAAAGAAACGAATGTATTTAAATATGCCGGGAACAATTAGTAGAAGCGTCCACAAAAGTGTGATGGCTAAAGCTCTGATGCTCTCGATCGTGAGTGGCATAACGTGTTTTTGTGAAAAATCCCAGAAGTTACCGGGCGGTGCCTTTCGCTCCAGCTCCATGACTCGTAGTGGCACGAGAAGAGTCAGCACCACAAATTCCAGCAGTGAGGTCAGGGCTTGGCTAAGTACAGCAAAAATATTTGAACTTTCGGTGCTGCGAGTGAGTTCTATGATTTGCAGGTAGTAATGTTGCAGAAACTCGCATCCGACAAAGGTTACAGCCAGCACAAGAAGGCTATTTTTCACAACCGGCATGAAAAGTGAGTTTGAATCTTTGAATAATTTAATAATCATATTTCATCTTTTTTGAGTGCAACAGTGAGTCGAGAGTTGTAAAGTTTGCTTCGATTATGGATTCTCGTCAATTCAATAAGTTTTGATTGAATGCAATAGAATGTATGAGATGCCCCGGTGGCGAAATTGGTAGACGCACAGTACTTAAAATCCTGGGATACGTGCATAACGTTCGTGCCGGTTCAAGTCCGGCCCGGGGCACCAAATGTCGGCTTTTGAATTCTAAAGACAAGGTTGCAGAAACCAAGAATGACTAAGACTGCAAAGAACTGGTGAAATACAGCCAGAGGTATTGGCACTGACCAGAGAATCAGTAAAATTCCAGCTGCCACTTGAATAGTGGCTACACTAATTAAATGCATAAAGACTCTAATAAATTGTCGCCCACCCTGGTAAATAAATGCAGCCGCTGATCCATATATAAGTAGTAATGTGCTTAATCCGAGCCAGCGATGCACCCATTGAATCATCACGGGGTTGGTAAAAAAATTATTTAAAAATGGAGTGAATGTCAGAGCTGAATCTGGAAGGTATGAATCTCCCATTTTAGGAAAGGTATTAAAGTAGAGCCCGGCGCGAAAGCCGCTGGTGAGACAGCCATAAAAAACTTGGATCGTGATAGCCAAACCCAGTAGTAAAAGTAGAGATCTTTGTGGACTTGTGAGCTCAATAAGTAAGCGTGGTCTACGTTTAGAAAGATAATAGTAAGCCACAATTAAAGTGGCCACAGCCATAAAATAATGAGTCGCTAGCATAAAAGGGCTCACCATCGGAGCATGATTAAGCCCGCTTTTCACCATGAGCCAGCCAATGAGGCCTTGGGTGGCGACGAGTAGGGGCAAAGCCAAGACCAGTCGGCCTTCGGCCTGTTTTTTTCGCCATAGCCAGACGCCGGGGATGAGGGCAAAGAAAAAAATCAGTCGGCCGAGTAGTCGATGCATATACTCCCAGAAAAATATTTTTTTATAATCGGCTAGCTCGAAATGTGAGTTCACTTTTTGGTATTCTGGGGTGGCCTTGTATTTTTCAAAGTGTTCTTTCCATTCGCTTTCACTTAAGGGCGGCAGAGTGCCCTTGATGGGTTGCCATTCTGTTATAGAAAGTCCAGATCTTGTGAGCCTTGTCGTTCCGCCAACTGAGATCATAAAAAGAACAAGGAGTATAAAGCCTAAGAGCCAGTAGTTTCTTGCTGCATTATTTTTGTTTATTTCTTGCACTTCGAAGGCCCCAGGTTTTTGTTATCATTTTATCTAAATATGACATGAGTCATACATGTCTTGTCATATTTATAATAATAATGTTTAAAATAGTGCATACATAGTTTTAGATAGAATAACAAGAGTCAGCTGCTCAACAAGGGGATCAGGCATTATGTCTAATGACGCAAATCAAACAAAAGAAGAAATACCGGCATTGCAAAAACTATTTGATCGACCCTTTTTGCTACTATTTGCGGGTATGGCGGTCATGGTTGTGTTTTACACCGTTTGGGGAATTTACGAAATAATGTCTATGCCTGCAGCCACGCTGCCTTAATCAAGTAAATAATTTTAAAGAACGACACGAGAGGAAATGAATATGGCAGATCACAGTCACGCTCACTCAGGAATAGTTGCTCCAACCGGAGTTTGGTGGACAGATGTCCCGAAGCAAGAAAAAATTTGGATTATGGTGGCTTTTGCATGGTGTATGATTCTTTTTGCAATGATGCCGCTTTGGCATATACGTGGTGGGCAAAACCCTTCTGGTATACGTTCTAAAGTTGCGCCTAGTGATTTTGCAGAGAGAACCGAAAGATTCGTGCAAGAGTATAAAGTGGGTGAAGAAAATGGCTATCCAGTTGTAGAGCCACCTCCAGGATCACATGTTTATCTACAGGGACGCATGTGGAGTTGGTATCCGGTTTTGAAATTAAAAAAAGACGCAGAATACACGCTGCACTTATCTTCAACTGATGTGAACCATGGCTTCAGTCTGTATCCAGTTAATTTAAATTTTCAAGTGATTCCAGGTTATGACTATGGCTTGAGAATTGTGCCAAAAACAGCAGGTGACTTTCGTATTATTTGTAATGAATTTTGCGGTATCGGGCATCACCTGATGGTCGGCAAAGTTCTCGTGGTCGAATAATTTTTTTAATAAATATTTAAGTTTGTTTGTATATTTTAAAGAGGTAAATCATGAATAACGCAATATCAGCACTGGCCACAAAATTTCGAACCTGCTCAGTTACAGGTTTGAAATTAGATAAAAATGCTGAAAATTTAATCAAGTTAAATGCGGTTGTAGCCGTAGTCTGTATGCTCATAGGGGTGATCGGGGCTTTTGGCTTAGTGCTAACAAGATGGCAAGCGGTGCATTTGCTTCCTGCTGAATGGTTTTACCGATTGCTGACTCTGCATGGCCTAAATATGTTGATCTTTTTTATTATATTCTTTGAGATGGCCATTCTTTATTTTGCCAGTTGTGTTTTATTAAACGCAAGACTTCCGATGCCAAAGCTAGGCTGGCTCGGCTTTATACTGATGGTTGTCGGCGCTGTTATGGTCGACTATATGGTCTTAGTCGGCAAGGCAGATGTTTTATTTACTTCTTATCCGCCTTTGCGGGCAGACCCGTTTTATTACTTAGGTGTAATTCTTTTTGCAGTAGGGGCAATTGTTGTCACCTGCTTATTTTTTGCAACCATCGTTGTGGCGAAGCGAGAAAAAACATACGAGGGCAGTTTACCTCTGGTTACATTCGGGGCTTTAACAGCCGCAATTATTGCTCTCATTACGCTTGTTCATGGAGCGGCAACTTATATTCCGGCATTCTTATGGTCATTAGATTTAATTGAACTCGATCCGCAACTTTATCGATTGCTATTTTGGGCTCTTGGTCACTCATCTCAGCAGATCAACGTGGCGGCGATGGTTTCAATTTGGTATTTCTTGGGCGCGATGACTGTGGGCGGAATAGTGCTCAATGAAAAAGTGAGTCGCATTGCCTTTGTTCTTTACATACTTTTCATTTCGATGGCGTCAGCCCATCACTTGCTTGTGGATCCGGGTTTTGGCTCAGCATGGAAAATCTGGAATACAAGCTACGCTATGTACTTAGCCGTTCTAGCCAGTATGATTCATGGTTTTACAGTTCCTGCCGGTGTTGAAATGGGGCAGAGGCTTCGTGGTTTTACGGCTGGAAGATTTGAGTGGCTCAGAAAAGCTCCATGGGGAGATCCTGGGTTTTCAGGAATGGTTTTGTCAGTGGTTATTTTTGGATTTTTGGGTGGTATCACTGGAGTTGTAATCGGAACTGAGCAGATCAATATTATTGCTCACAATACCATGAGGCTTCCGGGGCATTTTCACGCCACTGTTGCTGGAGGAACAGCTCTTTCATTTATGGCTGTCACTTATTATGTATTGCCACTTATATTTCAAAAGCGTGTGGCTTTCTGGGGGCTCGCAAAATGGCAACCCTATAT
>JAGRAK010000067.1 GCA_020434645.1 Bdellovibrionales bacterium
ACTTTTTCTAATGCTAGGGATGCGATTGTTGCAATATTGTTATCATCTTCACATAGCAGAATCTTCATGCTACGCCTCGCATTTTTTTAGTGCCTTGAGCAAAGATCCACGCTCGAATCTTCTGATGAAAATTTTCAGTTACACCAACAAAAGCCACGCTGATTTCATAATCAAATTCGACTAACTTTTTACAGTGAATGACTTTCATTGAGGGAGGGCTTTTCATCTCCATTTTGTTAAATAGATCAGTGGCAATTTGAACTGCCATGCCGTCTGGTATTTCAACCCGTGATCGTAAAACAAACCCAAGTTCAGAAATTTGTGTCACGCGTGCAGTGGTTGTGACCTGTGCCACCGCATACTTCGCTTCTTCGGGTACATTGAATTCTGCTTTTTCCATGGGAGGTTTTTTTAGTAAAATAGATTCAATTTTTTGTAAAAGCAGTGCGGGGTCTATGGGTTTTACGATGTAATCGTCGACTCCGGCTCGAATGGCTTTTTCAATATCTTTTTTTTCACGAAGACCGGTGAGCATACAAATAGCCATGCGATGAAAGCGTTTGTTGTTTTTTACAGTGCGCACAAGTTCAAAGCCAGAGAAGCGCGGCATATTGGCGTCTGAAATCAGAAGATCGTATGTTGTTGCATTGAGTAGATCCATAGCCTTCATCGCGTCTGATGCTGTGTAAACAGCGTGATGGTTCATGCTGAGGACTTTCTCAACTATTTTTAAAATATCGGGGTCGTCATCGACCACTAAAATTCGTGCCATGGTAAGATTACCATCGGCAATTTAAGGTCTCGAATTTATACGTAAAACCCAATAAATGGGGCAAAAGCCGATGCTGGCAGTGAGAAGGAGTAGAAAACCGACATACGTCCAGGCTGGGCCTCCGGCTATAGCCCAGGTCATAAGAAACAGACTCGTGATATAGCGAATGACCCTGTCGAACGTGCGAAGATTATTATTCATTGGTGATTACTTGATTGTCGTTGCGAGTTCACCAGATTGAAACATCTCAAGCATAATGTCGCTTCCGCCCACGAGTTCTTTATTGACGTAGAGTTGTGGAATAGTAGGCCAGTTGCCGTATTCTTTGATGCCTTGGCGAATTTCTTCATCTTCTAATACATCAACCGTTTCAAATTCAGCACTGAGTTCTTTTAGTATGGCGACTGCACGAGCAGAGAATCCACATTGTGGGAAGTTTGCATTGCCTTTCATAAAAAGAACAATTTTGTTTTGAGCGAGCAAGTTGTCTATTCGGGATTTTAGTTCGGGACTCATGAGTTCTCCTTTATTTAACAATTGTTTTAATGGCCAGGGCATGAACTTCGCCCGTTTTAAGTTCGTCTTGAAATAGCGCCATAATGGCTTGATGCTGTTTAATTCTTGTGAGGTCTTTAAAGAGACCTGAAGCCACGCGCACATCAAAATGATCTTGAGTGCCGGTTGAATCTATCACGGCGACATCACAGTCGGGGTAGGCGGCTTTAATACGGTTTTCCATCTCTTCTGGAGTCATAAGCTCTGACATATAGCAAAAAAAGCCCAAGAAAAAGCCCTTTTCTTTTGACGTAATGTGTTATAAATCACGTGGATATGGAGAATTACTTTATTTCTGCAGACCCTGAGCATTTAAAGCGAGAACGGGCAAAAGCTCGAGAGCTTCGCGCCAGCCAATGGTGGCGCAACCAAGTTGGTCAGGGTTTATGCTATTACTGCAATGAAAAGTTCTCCAAAGAGTTGCTCACAATGGATCACGTGGTGCCAATTGCGCGCGGCGGGAAGTCGACAAAATCTAATATTGTCGTGGCTTGCAAGGAGTGCAACTCGCAGAAAAAATATCTTACTCCGGTGGAGTTGACCATGCAGGCCATGGAGTCGCAGTCGGATTAGATTTCTTTTGAATCTTGAATTTTTTAAAATTGTAGGCCAAGGTTGAAGTCATTATCAAAAGGATTTTAATAACCGTGGCTAAAATTACACAACATAGTACCGCAGAATATTTTGCAAAAAATTTGCAGCAGGTGGGTTTTTCATCACCAGTAAAAGCTGTGCTGACAACTTTAAAAGAGGCTGTCGACAATTCACTTGATGCCTGTGAGGATGCCGGGATCTTGCCTGAACTCAGCGTAACAGTGAAAAGAGTGGGCAATGGCTCCGCTAAAAATACAGATCTGGTTGAAATTGTAGTTTCAGATAATGGGCCAGGGATTGATGCTGAAGATTTACCAAAAGTTTTTGGGGAGTATCTCTCTTCATCGAAGTTTGGTCGTGGGCGTTGTTCTCGTGGGCAACAGGGTATTGGTATTTCAGCTGCCACAACATGGGCGCAGCTGACCAATGCTGCTGGAGCTAAAATTATCAGTAAGACGAAATCAATGCGCAAGGCGCTGAAGTGCCAGATTGATGTCGATATTAAGGCCAATCTTGGAACAATGAAGCACAAAGAAACTATTGATTGGGATCGTCCAACAGGTACGAGTGTATCTTTTCGTATTGATGGTCGAGTGCAGCTAAATGGTGATGGCGGACTTCTGACTTATTTAGAGGGCACAACGGTTGTGAATCCGCACTTAACTTTAAAGTACAAGCTATTAGACAATGACCCAGTAGAAGTGCAAAGGGTAACAGATACGGTGCCAACTGTTCCGGCTCCAACTTTACCGCACCCACATACAATGAAGCTGGGTGAGTTTATGACTCACGCACATTTATTTGGTAAAATCACGGTGGAGAACTTTTTAAGAAAGGGTTTTTCTCGCGTAAGTGATGAGGCTATTAAGGGTTTTGTTGCCAATAAGATGCCTAAGGCGTTTCTCAAAAAGCCAATCACGGGTACGACTGAGCAAGAATTTAAAACTATATTTCAGGCCATTCAAGCAACTGACCTTCAGAGCCCATCGACACGTTCGGTATTAACTGTTGGCGAAGAGACTTTGGCAAAGAGTATTCAGCGTTTAGGGCAAGTGGACTTCTTTAGTGTCGTCGCTCGTAAGCCTAAAATATGTGATTACAAGCCTGTATGTGTTGAAGTGGCCATTGCGCGATTTTTAGATAAGCCCAATTTAAGTGATGAGCAGAGTCCGGTGCAACTCTTGCGTTTTGCCAATCGCGTGCCGCTGCAGTTTGATAAGGCGGCATGTGCTATTACGCAAGCTGTAGAATCTGTGAATTGGCGCGCTTATGGTTTGGCTCAATCTAAAAACTCATTGCCTCTCGGTCCTTATATTTTTGCGGTGAGCGTGGTTTCTCCGTTTATTAAATTTAAGAACGCATCTAAAGAGACAATTGATGCCAGCGAAGACTTGGTTGAAGAAATTCGAAGAGCCTTGATGCAGGCGGGGCAAAAGCTTTCTCGTCATATTAAGCGCGAAGACAGGGCGGCTGATTTAGAGCGAAAGCTTCAACATATTGAAAAATTTGGCCCAATACTGGTTCAATATTTGGGTAAGGTTGTTCAGGCGCCTAAGGCGAGAATTACAAAAGCAGAAGCTGGTTTAACAAAGCTTTTGGGTCGCGATAGTAAGGTAGCTGAAGACAAATTAGGTGTTGCTGAAGAAAAACTGGCAGCCTTAAAAGCCAAGCAAAAAGACTATGAATTGTCTCCAGACGATGAGTCTGATCAGGGCATTGACGAGGAATCGAAAAAACATCCACGTCGAGGAGATGATGAGGCACATGATGACTCCCAGGCAGAGATTGAAGTGACTGGAAGCAAAAAGAAATCTCCCAAAAAGAAAAAATAATTACAGTTAGAGGATATTATGGCTAAGAATCCAGCAACACTCAGAAAATCAGACAAAGATATACCTAAAATGGCGGTCAAGATCTGTGATGAAATGCTCAAGGATCTTGAAAATGCAAAAAGGCCTGTGCTCCAGGCGGTAAAATGCTCATTAGATAACAGTTTGTATAACCCAAAAGTCGGTTATTTCACGCCGGGTGATAAAATTGTTTCAACTGAACTGAATGTTTCGTCTGTTCAAAAAATGGCGCGTACCGTTTTTTTTCTCGATATCATGCTGGGCAATATTAAGTCGGGTGCTGTGAACACCAAGCGTGAGTTGTACTATATGGCCAAAGGTTTTGTGAAATCTGATAACTATTTAAAACCCTTGGATTTCGACGATCAAAATGAAAGTGACGCTGTTATTCAATTTATCTGCGATATGATGCAGGTCTATCGTGAAGAAATGAATTGCTATGCTGGTGATAGAGGAGGGCAAACATTCTCTAAGCAGTTAATTGTGACGGAATCTCTTGAAGACGGCACTAAGGCAAAAGTAGATCTCTCGACTTTGGGAACATCTCCATTTCAGCCCAAAAATAAGCCTCAGGTTTTTAAGTTGAGTGCCAAAAGCAAAATTGATTTTTGCCTTGTCGTAGAGTCAGAAGGTACGGCCAACACCTTGGTCTCAAATGGTTTCACAAAACGAAATAAATGTATTGTGGTTGGTGCTCAAGGTGTGCCGAGTAACGGAGTTCGTGGCTGGGTGAAAACGATTCAAGATCAGCTCAAAAACCCTGTTTATTTTTACGGCGATCTCGATGCGTACACTTTGCAGAACATATTTAGAACTTTAAAAGCAGGGTCAGCGGCCTCTTTGATTCGAAATCAAGATTTTTCGGCTCCTGATGTGAAATTTTTAGGAGTGCTGCCTGAAGATGTTAAAAAATATGATCTTCATACCTATTCAGTGCATGAGAAAAATGCTGCGGATGCGAGATCTTTAAAGAAGGCTCGCGATGTCTTGCAAAACGATCCATTTTTTCAAGACAAGAAGAATAAAAAGCTAGCGGATATCTTAAATTGGCTACTGAAAAACAAAGTTCGTTGCGAACAGCAGTCTGTATTTTCGGTTGATCCGAAAGATCCGATCATGCCTGAAAAAATCATATTAGAGAAAATTAAGCGTGGGTCTTACGTTTAGCGTTTGGTAAAGATCAACTCGGCCAGTATTTCTGCGCATGTGAGCCGTCTTTGTGCGCATCAGATATGTGCATCAGATCACTCGTATGCATTTTATTTTTTTAGTAAGATTTATTGTGATGACCTCCGCATTGCGCTATGCGAAACCGACGTCGGGTATACTCTGCGTTATTTTTAATATGTAAATCGAACGGAAGATATATTTAAAAAATGTAAAGAAGTTTTAAGAAAAATGAAGATATATTCAAAAGAAATGTGAAGAGCAGAATAGAAAATATAAGCCCGAACCAATCCTAGGTAACGGACTTACTGAAATATATTTAAAGGTAAAAGTGCCTGGTCGTAAAGCGAAATTTTTAATTTTTGTAAAAATTTAAAAAGTGAGGGGCAGGCTAAGTGAAACCATAACAGCATCTATGGTTATATTTTGATTTAGATTTGATCCCTCAAGCTCGCTCCAATTGCGGTGAGTTTTTTCAAAATTGAGACTTGCTGAACTAAATAATTTAAATCCGCAGCCAATTTTATAGCCGCCAGATCCGCTGTATGTGCCATTGGCATTGTCTGAAGCGCCTTCGCTGTCGAGCCAATATGTGAGCCAAAGACGAGCCATACTGAAATTCAATCCGAAAAATGCGCCAAGATCAGTGGTTTTTATTTCGTCATCAGTGCCGGGTTGATCGATATTTATATTAGAAAGTGCGTATTCAACTCCAAAAAACATAGAGCTATTCGTCGCACCCAGGCGAAACCCGAGGTTGATGCCAGAGGCGTCATATGATGAGTTGTTTTGCTCTCTGTCGCCAAATTCATAACCGGCATAGGGCTCTGCCCAAATACCCAAGGCCGATGCTGGGGAGAAAGTCCCCAGCACAAGAATTATAAAAATTAAAGTATTGCAAAGAATAGCTTTAATGGTCGACTCCTCTTTAGATTATGGCAGCGGTAAGCTGATCGTTAAAGCGTATGTCTCAAGGTTTTGCTCAGGGCTGATCGAGAGTCCTGTGCTTGTCTCGTCATAAGTTCGCTTGATCATTTCTAGGTTAATAGCAACAAATGGTAGGCCTGTGTAGCCAATGCCGAAACGTGTGGCGCTACCTTCAAAATCATAGCCAACGCCATCAGGAGTGGCTTTAGAATCAAACATGTAGCTCAGGTAGATTCTAAACATGATTGGAAATTCATATCCTACAAAAGCACCAAGATCAGTGGTTTTTAAATCCAAATCACCACCAGTTTGTTCAATTGTTCCAGAGGCTGTCATGTAGTCGGCACCGAACATAAAACCCATCATCGAGTAACCCAGGCGAGCACCAAACAATGTGCCGGTATAATCTTCATCAGCACTGCCGCTAGAAGTAGATGAACCCGTTTCGTAGCCTAAATAAGGTTCGATCATAAACCCAGCTTGTGCCTGCGATGCGCCAAACATAGCGATCGCCATGGCGATAAATAACTTTTTCATAAGAACTCCTTTTATTTAAAGGCCGAGCACTTATTCAAAGCTAGGCCTTGGTTTTTAGTTACATCAAAATCTTCTCTGTTAGCTATTGCGCTGTCAACTTATCTGCAGCAGGCAAAGACTGTACAGGACTCGTGTGGAGGTGTAGCCTTCATAGTCTAGTTCACAATAGCAAATAGAGGCGGTCGTTATGGCAAAAAAGAGCAAGAAGATGACAAAGAAGAAGCCAGCAAAGGCAACAGCGAAGAAAACATCAGCTAAGAAGTTGGCTAAGAAAAAAGTGACAAAGAAAGCTGTAAAGAAAAAGTTGGTGAAAAAGCCGGCAAAAAAAATTCTAATTAAAAAAATAGCTGCACCAAAGTCGAGTAAAAAAAGCAGCATTGATACGACGCCTGAGCTTGTACAAAATGCCTACGCAAAAATGCGTGAGCGTTTGGCTATTGTGCGCAAACGCGTGAACAGGCCACTTACTCTTGCTGAAAAAATTCTCTACGGACATCTTGATGATCCTAAGGGGCAAGATCTCACTCGTGATAAAAGCTTTTTACTGCTTCGACCTGATCGCGTCGCCATGCAAGATGCAACGGCACAAATGGCGCTTTTGCAATTTATGCTAGCCGGCCGATCAGAATCAGCTGTACCAGCAACAGTTCATTGTGACCATCTCATTCGTGCTCATGATGGTATGACGGCGGACATGAAGGTGGCGATGAAAGAAAATAAAGAAGTTTTTGATTTTCTATCAAGTGTGTCGTCACGTTATAACATTGGGTTCTGGAAGCCCGGCGCCGGTATTATTCATCAAGTTATACTTGAGAATTATGCTTTTCCAGGTGGTCTCATGATTGGAACAGATTCACACACTCCGAATGCCGGTGGTTTGGGCATGGTGGCCTGTGGTGTTGGCGGTGCCGATGCCTCTGACGTGATGTCTGGGCTTGCGTGGGAAGTTAAAAACCCAAAACTTGTTGGTGTTCATCTTCGGGGTAAGATGCGAGGTTGGACATCTGCTAAAGATGTGATTTTGAAGTTGCTCGGTATCATGACTGTAAAAGGTGGAACAAATAAAATAGTTGAATATTTTGGCGAGGGTTGTGAGTCGATTAGCGCAACCGGTAAAGGCACAATCACAAATATGGGGGCTGAGCTAGGCGCGACTTGTTCAGTTTTTCCGTTTGATAAACGGATGAATGACTATTTGAAAATTACAAAACGTGAAAAGCTCGCTAAAATTGCATCAGATAATACCGATTTATTAACAGCAGATAAAGAGTGCGCTCAGAATCCTCATAAGTTTTATGACGAAGTAATTGAAATTGATCTCAGCTCGCTTGAACCACATATAGTGGGGCCGCATTCACCAGACGCCGCACGCCCACTTTCAGAAGTGAAGCACGCAGCAAAAGAAAACGGATGGCCTATAAAGTTGTCAGCGGCTCTTATTGGCTCATGTACAAATTCTTCTTATGAAGATATTGGCCGAGCCACTCACGTTGCTAAGCAAGCTCTTGAAAATAATCACAAAATGCCTCAACAATTTATGGTTTCGCCAGGGTCTTCACAAATTAAAAAAACCATTGAGCGCGATGGTCAGATGTCGATACTCAATGAAGTTGGGGCGACCGTGTTAGCCAATGCTTGTGGACCTTGCATTGGGCAATGGAAACGGGATGACTTTAAAAAAGGGCAAGTGAATACGATCGTCAATAGCTTTAACCGCAACTTTCGTGGCAGAAACGATGCCAATCCTGAAACACTTTCGTTTATTGCAAGCCCTGAAATTACAATGGCCCTCGGTTTAGCCGGGCGGTTGGACTTTGATCCAAGCCGAGACGAAATTAAGACGGCCGGGGGTTCTTTTAAACTCTCTGCTCCTGTGGCTCCAGAATTGCCTTCGGGAGGGTTTGTTTCAGACCCTGACGCTTACCAAGCTCCACAAGGTAAAGGCGTTGAGGTCCAAGTCAGTCCCACTTCAGATCGTTTGCAGATTCTCGAACCCTTTGCGGCCTGGGACGGAAATGACATGGAGGAGATGCTAGTTCTTTGCAAAGCTGTTGGAAAATGCACGACAGATCACATCAGTCCCGCTGGGCCGTGGTTGAAATATCGAGGGCATATAGACAATATTTCTAACAATATGCTTTTGGGCGCAAATAATGAATTTTCTCAGCAAGCGGGGAGAGGAAACAACCTTTTGAGTGGAGAAAAAGAAATAGAATTTGCCAAAGTTGCTCGCGATTACAAATCAAAAGGCAAAGATTGGGTGATCATTGGCGATGAAAACTACGGTGAAGGAAGCAGTCGCGAGCACGCAGCCATGTCGCCGCGGTTTCTTGGTTGCAAAGCTGTTATTGTAAAGAGTTTTGCTCGCATACACGAAACCAATCTCAAGAAACAGGGCGTGTTAGCTCTGACTTTTGCTCAGCCAA
>JAGRAK010000068.1 GCA_020434645.1 Bdellovibrionales bacterium
TGAGCTTTTATCTGTATCTGTAGCACCTACTGTAATCACACCGGCATTGTCGGCAGGATTTAATAAACTCTCTTCTCGATTACTTTGCACAAATGAAATGCCATCACCGTCACCAACTAAACGCAATTGATCACGACTTGAAAAATTATGACTCATGTTTTTAATTCTGGCGAAATAAAGCCCCTCTTTGAGGTTGATCTCAATTATTTCACGGGGGTATTTCGAAACACCTGTCTCTTCAGATTTGGGATCTTTCTTCTGTATGAGTGCTCCGCGATTATTTTCAAAAATATTCAGCGCATCGTCAGACAAAACGAGATCAAGATCTTTGTCTGTTCCGACGTCAGTGTTGTCTTTAAAGTCGTTCCAACTGAGCGTCAGTCTCAAATGGCACTCTTTAAGATCGCGTATAGGCTTACACTCAATGCCCACTGTATTATTGGGCCCCGGCAGCTTCACCCAATCTCCGGTGACTGTCTCGATTGACGCATTGTAAGTGGTCTGCCCGTAGTTGCCAGCTGCGTTCACCCATAATATCCCGGCATCAAGGGCTTTATTCACAAGACTGTTGATAAAACCTTTGCCGTCATTGTTACCGCCAAAATCCTTAACGGTTGAATATAAAATGATATCGACTTTTTGCTTTATGGCTTCTTCAATTGCCCATTTAAAATTACTGTATTTGTACACATACGGAAACAAATGCAGCTCGGGCTCGAGTTCTTTTTTCTGATTGTTATCAGTCATGAGCTTCACAAGAAGTTGTGCCATGTAGAGGCCATGCTGACTAAGCGAATCTTCTTCACCCTCATCAGCCGGCAAAGGTGGCGTATGAAACACTGTTCCCGACGGAATTGTTTTACCCAGCTCCACATCGTAAGACTGAAAACTTGAACCCAGAATTGCGATTTTAACAGTATTCTTTTTACTTGTAACATATTCGGCATAATGGGTTTGAAAACCCATTGGCTTTGAAATTTCTGAGAAATTTTTAAGATCTAATGACTCAGCTTGGCCTGAGCTATTTACAAAAACACTCTGAAAGACAAAAAAGCCCAATGCGATCATAGTTAAATGAATTTTATTGGGCTTTAATTTCATCTTCATCACCTACGAATAATTAGTAAGGTGCTGGTACTGCACAATAGCCGCAACCATAAGCTCTGTATGCATAACCACCGTAATAGTAATTCCAGTATGGATTATAATTGTAATAACGATAGCGAGAGCGATTCCATGCCACAGCCGTGATGGCGGCGCCTACAAAAAGTACTGCCCAGAACCAGCTTTCACGATCAGCACCAGAATCAGTATTGAGTTCATTGCTCGCAAGCTCTAAGTTCGCACCATCAATGGTGTACTGCTTGCCATCTACGATATCTTGAAACTCTAACTTTTGAATTTCAGCAGCGGCACATTCAGTGTCATTGCAAATACCCCGAACATCCATCGCGACTGATTTTGACCCATCTTGACCCTCACGCACGATAACCACTGGAGCATGCCCCAAAGCGCGGTGGCTTGAATTCACTACTTTTTTATCGTTATCAAGTTCACCTGAATTCGCAAAGCCGGTACTAGATGCCGCAAAAATTGCAGCCACGATAATTCTTTGAACACACATTAACTTCTTCACGAAAACCTCCTAAGTGAGAGAAATTCTAAATTTCTGAGACTGTTTACTAGCCGCGTTATACCCTGAACTGATTAATGGTCAAGCGGTAGGAGAAATTTCACAATGACTTTGGTTCGAACCTATATTTTTTGCAAAATTGGCGGCTCATTTGCCAATCCGACTATCAGCCTCAATGACCAATAAATGCCGACTCGCGGACATGCCCGGACACGAGCGCCCATTATTTTGGCTCAAACACTGGTCTTGATTTTGTAATAAAAAACCCCGGCTGCAATCTCGGTGCAAACCGGGGTTTAAGAATCGAACCCCTCTTTTTCAGTCGTCCGCAAGACGACAGATTGGAGGTGCGATATGCTACATAAGAACTATGTAATATATCGTAAAAAGTGGCGTAAATATTTAGTCAAATATTTATTTGTGGTGAAGGTCTTGTACCTGATTCTCAAATTGATACTCGCCATTTTTAAGTTTTGGATGGATCTAGGCTAAAGTTGAATGAAGCTCTAACGTGTTCAATTGTCATGAGTGACTGCATGACAAGTGATCTTCATGGACGAGTGCCGGGGTTGCGGCCACCTATATTTAAAATAGCCCTGGTTTTTAAAAAACTAGGCGGAGCCCCGAAGGCTCCGCCTTCAACACAGAACTACTCTACAGAACTCGGATTTCTCATAATCAATATAGCGGCCATAAGTTTAGCGAGATATCCAGAATCGCCCTCATAACCGTTTTGAATTAGATTCCAGGCATCGTAAGATTTGGTATTTAAAATACCCTGACTCACGATTTTCTCTCCTGAATTGTAAGCTATTACCGAAAGATCCCACTTCTTGAAGCGAATTTGGTTGGCCTTCAGAAGTCGCATGGCTGCATCCGTTGATTTTTCTAAATCTAAACGCTCATCAACTGTAGCGTCGACCTGCAAACCATAACCTCTGGCCGTCGGCTTTATAAATTGCCATAGACCTGCGGCTTTCCAAGTCGGCCAACCGGTATTTTGATTCGGCAATAAGTTTTGATAGCCCGATTCAATTATCGGCATAGCTAAAAACTCAAGCGGCAAATCATACTCCTGAAGTTTTCTCTCGATCATGGGTTGATGGGTTTTCATGCGCCGAAGTGATTCTCGCATATAGGCGCGCCCCTGAGTGGTGCCGATATAGCGATTGAGCTGTTCAAGCACCAAGTCATTCACCACAATTGGGAACTCACTATTTTCTTGTGCAACTTCAGCCATCTTTTGGGCTGCGACCATTGTTAAGCGAGATGAACCGACAACACGACTTGTTGTCAGCGCCAGCGCACTCATTGAAAAAACCAAACATAGACCCATCATGAGTCCATTTATTTTATTTGTTACCTTCCGTGTAAACATTGTTTCTATTCTCCGTTTTAGTTGGTGTCGATCAGGCAAGAAAGCCAAACCTGTTGCGCAGACAAGCCCTCCCCCTCCCATCACGACGGATTCGGCCACTTCAATCAAACAGCGGGCGTATTCCTGCGGCTTGATTTTTTTTTGATCGATCAAAACTTCATCTACTTTTAATTCTTGAACTTCTGAAATGACACTCAGCCATTTTTTCACCATTGGGTTAAATGCCGAGCTCGCCTTGAGTAGAAAAAATAAATATTGCCAAAGTGTATCACCCTGCCTGTGGTGCTGCATTTCATGGAGCATCGCTATTCGACTATTATTTACGTTCATTGAAAAACTCTCAGGAAGAACAATCCAAAGCTGACTTAAGGCCCTGATTGAAAATGGCACGACAACTTGATTTGAATAGGCCACTCGAATTCGGCCATATCTTCTCGTGACATAGCACGCACTTAAAATAAATTGAAAAGATCGAAACTCCCGAAAGATTTGAAATATTGAAAAACAAATTGAAGCCGATATAAGCAGAAGTATGAAAATCTGAATAGCACTTAAATTTATTGAGTAGGATTGTATGCTTTTGCCCGTAACCAGTTTTTCATGTGTGACCGATTCACTTTTCGCATCAAAATCTTTAAGTGTTATTGCAGAATATGTTTTAGCTATCGGCTCAATTTTAAATTGATTCGCCGTCATCGAAAAAAATAGCGGAAGCACAAAAACCGATATCATTAAGAGGTGATTGAATCGAAGCTCGAGCTTGGCCGTTAAATTCAAAATTGATTTTTGGCTAAGAATACGAATTAAGTGACTGAATACGGCCGCCGCCACAATCAAAACTTGAAATCCAAAAAATAGATTTAAAAAGTGAGTGCCCATTATGACTTCTGTTCTACTTTTTCTATCATTTTTTTAAGCTCTAAAAGATCACTTTTGGTAAGACCCACATTACTTATGAGCTGCTTGGCGAGCGAAAGTGGCGTGCCGTCAAATACGTGCTCCACCACATGCTTAAGAGTTTTCGTTTCATAGTTTTCTTTACTCACAAGTGGAATATAAATATGACCACGACCTTCTTTGCGCGCCTTAAGCGTGCCCTTCTGCTCCAAAATTCTTAAAATAGTCGATACAGATGTGTAGGCCAGATTGCGGTTTTTTGGCAGCCTCTCTATTACGTCTGCAACCGAACCCTCACTCAGACTCCAAAGTATGGTCATGAGTTCAAGTTCGACCTCCGTGAGCATTTTGTCGTCGGACACTTTTAATTTATTTTTTGCCATACCCCCCCCCTACATCAAAACGATAAACTAAGTTTTTAGTTGGTGGCAACTAAAAACTTAGTTAGTGGGATTTCGGTCATTTATGAGAGAGTGTTGCGGCGCGGCGCGCCCCGCCCCTAGGCAAGCCTACTCCAGCTTAATTTTTTCGCCGTCGTAAAAGCGCCAGGTTTTGTGGGTGATCAAACGGGCTCCCCGCCCGAAGGTGAAATACGACCACGCCCACTGAAGAAATACAAATAAACGGTTTTTAAATTTCATTAAATAGATGAGGTGAATAAACACCCAGGCCAGCCAGGCCGGCAGACCTGAAAAATTAAATCCCTTTGTGCTGACCACAGCCTTTGACCGCCCTATTGTTGCCATAATGCCTTTATCAACATATTCAAAAGTTGGGCGGGCGCGCCCTAGCATATCACTTACAATTACATCTTTTAAAAATGCTCCCTGCTGCATCGCCACGGGGGCAATACCTGGTAAAAACTCCCCTGATTTACTTTTACAAGCGGCTTGATCGCCGATTACGAAAACATTTTTAAATTCAGGTAAACTTAAATCAGGCAAAACTAAAGCTCGACCAAGACGATCTTTCTCACCAGGAATTTGCATCGTTAAACTTGAAGGCAAAACCCCAGCTGCCCAAATTATTGTTTTAGCCGGCACATATTGATCTCCAATTTGCAAACCATCTTTAGATAAATCACTGGCGCGCGTATTTATTATCACCTCAACACCCAGTTCTTTTAAATTTTTTTGCGCCGTTAAAGAAAGTGACTGCGGAAAAGCCGCCAGTATGCACGGCCCCGCTTCAACAAGCATGACTTTAATTTTTGCTAGATCGGCGTTGTGGTAATCATTTGCAAGAGTGTGCTTTGCCATTTCAGCAATGGCACCGGCAAGCTCCACACCTGTCGGACCACCCCCAACAACAACAAATGTTAACTCTTTTGAACGAATAATCGGGTCTGTTTCTTTTTCAGCTAGTTCAAATGCCATTAATATTCGTCTTCGAATTTCTATGGCCTGTTCTAGGTTTTTTAAACCAGGCGCAAACTCCTCCCATTTTTCATTGCCAAAATAGGCGTGCTTAGCCCCACAACAGAGTACAAGGTAATCAAACTCAACCCAATTTTTATCGTAGTGAATTTTATTATTGGCAATGTCGAGTTGATCGACTTCAGCGAGCGTGATGTGAACATTTCGCTTTTTTCTGAATAAAGTTCTGAGTGGGATTGCTATATCAGATGGGCTGAGCCCCGCCATTGCGATTTGATAAAGAAGCGGCTGAAACAAATGAAAATTTCGTCGATCAACAAGGTGAATTTCAAACTCAGGATTAGCTGACAGTGCATCAACCGCCGAGACCCCTCCAAAACCACCTCCAACTACAACAATTTTCTTTTTGACCATGTTCAGCACAGTATCATAAAAAATAGCAGCCTATTACCACAATAACATAGCACATTAACTAGATGATATTGTTAAGTATTATAAATACGCATAAACTTATTTTATGACGTTAAATATTTTATAAAACACCATATTTACCTTCAGATGAAACTCATTTTGGCATATAAAGCCCACTTAAGACGCCAGAAACTAAAGGGCGAAATCCTATAGGGGGAAAAATGCACAAGTCACAAAAATGCTTAATCATTGGTCTGATGTTCGCGTTCACAATGATCGGCTGTTCAAAATTTGATTCTTCAAATGCGGCGCTGCCGGCGACCCCTGAAAAAGAAGTGGTAACGGTTGAAGAAATTGATCCTGGTAAAACAACAAGTGAAACTGATATTCCAGTTGAAAGAGATTTTCCGCTCAATACCAAAGTTGGCCCTTGTGAAGATTTTTATGAGTATGTGTGTCGCCCAGCACTTGATAATTTTGAACTCCCATCTGATCGCAGCCGCTGGACTTTCGCCTTCAGTGACTCCGCTGAACGCTTAATGCGGGTTAAAAAAGAACATCTTGCGAACTCGAATATGAGTACGGCGACAAAGCGTGCAAAACAGTATTTAAACTTTTACCAGTCTTGTATGAATGTTGATGCGCGAGCGAAAGAAGAACTTCGCACCGTCAGCACCACCATTCGCTCATTTGATACTCTTAAAGCTGCTAATAAACCGAAAGAAGCTTTGCTCAATTTGCTCGGGCGCAACTCTCTGACGGCAAATGCCAGTCTGGTGAGTATTGGCGCCGAAAATAATCAAAAAAATTCCAATGTTATGGATTTAATTTTTGACGTAGATGTTCGCTCTCTACCTGATCGCTCATACTACGCTATGGCCGAAGTAATGAAAGACTATGAGGCTATGGTCGCTTTGTTTTTTACAAGCCTCGGCATTAGCGATGCCGAAGTTCGTGCCCACAAACTCGTTGAGTTTGAAAAAGCATTTGCCCAAGTTTACCCGACACGCGCTGAGATGAGAGAAGTTTGGACAAAAGAAGATGCCGGTATCACGCGCTCTGAAATTAAGACCCTCTACCCCAATCTAAAAATGGACGCCATTTTGGCGCAAGTTCCAAACTCTACTTTTATTCGTCATTTGTTCCCTGAAGTTTATGCCTTTATGAACGAAAACTTAGAGAACATGTCTTTTGAAGAAATTCGCGACCTAGTTCTGTTTGTTAATTTAAAAGGAGATCTCAATAAAGCCTATCCTCAATTCTACAACGCCTACCGAGCCTTTCAAGTTCGTCACTTAGGAGTACCCCCTGTTGAAGCCGCCCTTGATGAACAATGCACTGAGACCACAATGGGTGCTTTTGCTAAAGAAATGGATGAAGCCTTATATGAACAGGTTTTCCCGAATTTTCCGGAAGATAAATTTAGAAGCCTTGTTGAAAAAATCAGACAAACAATGGATTCAAAATTACAAAGTAACTCTTGGTTAAAGCCCGAAACCAAAACTCTTGCTCTTGAAAAATTACGCTCTATTCGTATGCAAGTTGTAAAACCACAGGTCGAAAAAGATTGGGACTTCTTACCCCTAGCGAAATATAAATCGACAAAATATTTAAAAAACATACAAACATTAAGCCTTGCAAATCAAGAGATCACTTTGCAAAAACTAAAAGCAGCAGCCGATAAAGATAAATGGTCAATGAATCCATTAATGGTGAATGCCTACTACAACCCTTCTGAATCTAAATTTGTTATGCCTGTCGGAATTTTGCAGTATCCGTTTTTTGACACAACTGCATCAGACTTTGTAAATCTCGGTGCTGTGGGCATGGTCGTAGGCCATGAGGTCGGCCACTCATTTGATGACGAGGGCTCAAAATTTGACAAAGATGGGAACATCAACCCATGGATGAGTGAAGAAGATTTAGAGAATCTTAACACCCTTGCCAAGCGTCTGGATGTGCAAATGGTGGCCGCGTGCAAAGCCGCGATCGATGATCTCGAAAATTTAACTGTCGAAGATGGCTCTCCTATGCCTAGTAAAGAAGAACTATATAAAAATTGTGAAAACCCTGGTGAAACCGACAAAAATTATGCCGATCTCACTCGAGGTGAAAACATGGGTGACCTTTCTGGAATGCACTTTGCCTATGAAACGGCTTTTCCGGGCGGCGCGGGCAGCGCTCAAGACAAACAAAAGTTCTTCATTCAGTATGGTAAAGTCTGGTGCACAAAAATGCGTCGAGGAGAATACTTAAAACGTATGAAGACAGATCCGCATGCCCAAGTGCCGATGAGAACAAATGAACCTATTAAACATTTAAATGGCTTTTATGAGGCCTTTCAGTGTCAGCCCGGTGACAAAATGTATATCCCAGAAAATGAACGCCTCAATATTTGGTAGGCTTTATTTGATACCGCTCACCAGCGAAGGCCATCGGGAACTGCCGATGGCCGCAAACCGGCTAACAAAAAGACAATTAACAGCAGGCTCCAGCCGGAGTCTCAATACCTGTTTTGGCCATAACTGACAGCTCACAGTCAAACAGACCCATGTGAACCTCTTTTTCACCCACGACTTTAAAGTGCTTGGCGTACGACGTGAGACTCACCATATCGGCCGTATTGCCACAAACAAGCATAGGTTTATTTGTATGAAAGGTGTGGTGGTCATCGAGAGTGAATGTATGCGGATGGCCTTCAATAGTCCCAAGATAGTAAGCGACCTGGCCGAAATCTTCACAGCGATCTTCAACATCAATTTTAAAAGCGCGAAACGTGATGGATTCAAAATTGACCATGCCAATTTTTTTCTCTATTTCAGGATTATTAAGAGTGATTTTAGACTGAGACATCACTCGAAAATCTTTGCACCCGATTGTGAACATCAGTCTGCGAAAATCTTCTTTATACATGGCACCACCCAAGCACTCACCTAAAAGTACGGGGTCTTCATTCAGAGGAGCTGGTATTCGGCGATCAGAAAATACATCACTAAAATAAAGCTCTCCACCCGGTTTTAAAACTTTAAATATTTCAGCAAATAAACGCGGCTTATCGGGCGAAAGATTTGTCACGCAATTAGAGACCACAAGATCGACTGAATTCGGCTCGATGCCGGCTCCC
>JAGRAK010000069.1 GCA_020434645.1 Bdellovibrionales bacterium
AAATATTCGAAAATAAGGTTGTGCGTCGCAACCCGTAGACGCGCACCACTGCCATCCACCATTATTCGAAGCCAATTCAAAATCCAGTAGCTTTTCAGCAAAATATTTTTCACCGAGTTTCCAGTCGACAAGTAAATCTTTAACTAAAAAAGAAGCAGTAATCATACGCACACGATTGTGCATCCACCCAGTTTCATTAAGCTGGCGCATTCCGGCATCTACAATTGGAAAGCCCGTTCGCCCCTCACACCAAGCTTTAAAATGGGCATTTGAACCCCGCCACTTTATTTTATCGTACTCCGGCTTGAAGGCCGACTTTGCAACATGCGGAAAGCGATCTAAAATCATTTGATAAAAATCACGCCAAATTAATTCAGATAGCCAGACGCGAGCGCCCTCATTTGGTTTAATGGCACAAGCCCGAACGCACTCTCGAATTGAAATTGTACCAAATCGAAGATGCACTGATAAACCGGAGGTTCCGTTTACCAGTGAAGGAAAATCTCGAGTTCGGCCATAATTTTTAAGATTGAAAGTCCAATCCTCTAACTGAGTTAAGGCTGATTTTCGACCAGCTTGAACCGAACCGCTTAAAAGACGCGAGGGCTTAAAGCCCATTTCGTCTAGGGTCGGCAGCTTGGCGAATTTTCGTAAATATTTGTCTGGGCAGAAAATATTTTTCTTCACCTCGTGCTTTGCATAGTCATTTGGTCGCAACTTTTTAAGCCATGCATTTTTATAAGGAGTAAACATTTTGTAGGGCGAGCCATCGGCCTTATTCACTTCAGACCCCGAAAACACAACATGATCTTTAGTGGCCGTAGCCTTAACGCCCAAAGCCTCAACCGCTTTTTTAACCTTCGCGTCTCTCAGCTTGGCATAGGGCTCATAGTCTTCATTAAAATAGAGCGCCTGCGCATTTAAATCTTGAACCAATTTGGGAACCTCCACCGAAGGGTCTCCATATAGCACGATAAGACGCGAACCTCTTTGCCTGAGCTCTTGATCGAGTTCGACTAGAGTATCATGAATAAAAGTCACCCTCATATCGGACTTAGATTTTAAAGCATTCAAAATTTTAGTGTCGAACACAAAAACAAGGGCAACATGTCGAGACTCTTGAGTCGCCCTGCTAAGAGCGACATTGTCATCTAATCTAAGATCACGTCTAAGCCAAACTAAACTGAGGTTATGAACATTGCCCAATTAAGCTGAAATCCTCTTGTTGCACGTTTGTACGGTCGCTTCTTTTTCAAAAGATCGAATAAGCTCGAGATATTTTTTTATAACGGTTTTACGCTCGAGCTGACCAGGGTATTCGATAGAATAAGACTCTTTAGCATGCTTGAGCATATAGGCCTTTAGCGTTCCCTCGGTGTTACTTTGAATAATACCAGGAGCTGACATAAAGTACCGCGTGGGATCTCGCTTATACTCGGCGTAGTCGGGGTACTGCCCACTCACAGACTCGAGTCGAAGTGGTTGCGGCAACACCGATAAGCTGCGTGCGGCAAGCCCATCATCATCTTTAGCGCGAATTACAAAAAACTGCTTGCGCTTAATACCGCCATGCAAATCAAGTGCAATATTAAACTCCTCACCATGCAATGAACGAGCTAAACTCTTTACATATTCAGCTACAGTATTTGGCGTTTGAACTCGGTTGTAATCTACGCCATCAGAATTATGACGTGTACCCTTTAAAAAGCCCCAAGGGTTGAGGAGCGGATAAACCACCATGTAAAAATCATCATCCGTTTGCGCCCGACGCACAACCTCTTCTAACTTTTTCATAGCCACAACAACGGCCAGAGGCTCAGTCCCGGCATGAATACCTGATGAAATCGCCACTCGATTTTGACTTTTCGGATTACCAAAAGTGAATTTATAAACCGGATAAGAGTCAGATGTGCCCACAACTTCAGCCTTAATTCTGGAGCTCTTTTCGTGAATTGAGACGGCACCTTGTGCTGTGCCATAGAGTTCATATAAAGACTCAAGTCGATTCATAATATCTATACGCTCTTGATAGGGCACCGCCCGGTCACCAAAAGCGCCCGGAAACGGCACAGCCTCAGTATCACAATTGCCATTTATTGGCATAAACGAACAAAAACAGAAAATTAAAGTCAGGAGTTTCGCGCACTTAGTCATAGTCAAAATTCCTTTGTTTTCAAATACTTTTATAATTAGCAAAGTCAGTGCCGAATCGACAAAACCGCCCCTATTCTCCGACATTTTGACTCGAAAATAATGTATTGTCACACAGACAACCTGCCAGCTCCACTGCACGCCTATTTCAAGCTCAATTTTAGATGGTTCCATATCGGCACTCATTTTGCTTTTTATAAAGTCGGTTAATTAATATTTCGCAAGGAGGTGAGTATGTTTAACTTAATAAACTCAGTTGCTAAATACTTCTGCGTTCTCTTACTGGCGGCTGCAGCTTCTGCGATTGCGATTCCGGGTTTTTTTGTTTTCGCTAGTGGTGCCCCCGTCGCATTAATTGTGATGACTATTCCTGTTCTCGCATTCGTTGCCTATATGAGCCTAAGAGGGACTGCCAAAGTTGTGGATCTCGGCTACGAGTTTTTAGAAAAGCAAGAACTCAATAGTCAAAAGGCGAAAGCAGAAAGCGAAGTTGCTTAAAATCTATGCAGCGGGAGTTGATCCCGCTGCTACGTCGGCTACCGTGGCTTAATCGTTAACATGTGTATTGTATTATTTACCATCAGCACTTCTCATTAGACATTTCGTAATTTTATGTATTAATTTCATTAGCAATTCCTGAGGGGGGATTGCATATGAAAATTAAATTACTTTGCCTATTGGCAATGATGTCTCTAACGGCATGCGACAACGCCAAGATTTCGCCACGAAATTATCCTGAAAATCCAAAAGGCTTTGAAAGGTCTGACTCTCCTGCCGAATACGGCGACTGGTTTTTGAAAGATCCAGTAAAAGATCAGTACGAAGGCTTAAGCAGCAATCGCGCACTCGCCGAACTCGGGCTAAAAAACGAGCGAGAAATCATTGTGGCTGTCATTGATAGCGGTGTCGATATCGCACACGAAGACCTACAAGGCAAAATCTGGCAAAACCCAGGTGAGACCGGTCTTGATGCTAGCGGAAACGATAAAGCTACAAATAATCTAGATGACGACAACAATGGGTACGTCGACGATGTTCATGGCTGGAATTTCATCGGTGGGAGCGATGGCTCACACATCAATTATGAAACATTAGAAATGACCCGTGAAATGGTTCGCTATGACAAGCGAATAGCCACAGGCCAGAACCTCACTGATGCTGAAAAAGCTTACTATAAAAAAGTCGAAGCTGAATACAATGCAGCCAGAAAAGATGTCGATGAACGCCTAGAAAAAATGAACCCTGAAAATGAAAAAGTAACGGCGTATAAAGCTGTATTGAAAGAAAAGCTAGGCCTTGAAGAGTACACCAAACAAGCTCTCGAAAAGATTCAGACCAAAGAGACTAATATTATTGAAGCGCGAGATTACTTGCTTGAGATTACTAAAGAGTACCGAAGTGTAGCCCGATTTGAACGAGTATTAGAAAATGCGCAAAACTCAGTTACGTATTTATTAAATAAAGAATTTAACCCACGCACAATTGTTGGTGATGACCCCGATGACTTCTCACAAATTCACTACGGCAATAACGATGTCACTGGCCCCGATGCCGATCACGGCACTCATGTCGCCGGCATTATTGCAGCAAAACGAGGCAACGGAATTGGCATTGATGGCGTAGCTGAAAATGTTAAAATTATGGCTTTACGAGTGGTACCCAACGGTGACGAGCGCGATAAAGACATCGCTCTTGCGGTAAAATACGCCGTGGCCAATGGTGCCCATATTATCAATATGAGTTTCGGCAAAGCTTATTCCCCTAGCAAATCTATGGTGGATGCTGCTTTTCTTGAAGCCGCTCAAAAGGGCGTGCTTATATTTCATGCCGCAGGAAATGACTCAAAAAATAATGACTTAGTGCCCAGCTACCCGAGTCGAAATGTTCAAAACGCTGCGGCTAAAAATTTACCCGAAAAAATATCAACTTGGGTTGAAATAGGAGCCTCGGCAAAAGACAAAGGCCTCGGCATGGTCGCTATATTTTCAAATTACGGCAAACAAGATGTCGATATATTCGCTCCAGGGTTTGAACTCAACTCTACTATACCGGGCAATAAGTATGCTGTATTCAGTGGCACAAGCATGGCCACTCCAGCAGCCGCTGGCGCAGCTGCACTCTTAATGTCTAACTTTTCAAGCATGACGGGCGCACAGGCGAAGGCCATTCTCCTGCACGAGAGCCGCCTCTATGACAAACTTGAGGTGCGTCTGCCTGGCAGCGCGAAACTCGATATACCTGTACCATTTGCTGATCTCTCATCAACAGGTGGAGTTATGGACGTCTTTAAAAGTATTTCATTCGCGCAAATGCTGATCGGTCAAAACTAGTTTTTCATGACTCCTCGATTCACGACGAGGAGTCATCACTTACTCTGCGCCGGCACCCGCTTGCACCAGTCAATTTTTTCTTTGGTGCCGCCCTCATAACGATAAGCTAGATTATTTTTAAGTAGATAGTCTTTCAAATCGGCACCATCTATGCTGACATCCGCTAAAATTCGAAAATATTTGTCTTTATCTATATTTTTTAAATCAATGCGCTTGGCTCGTCTTAATAGATTCTCGACTAATCGCTTTGCATTTCGTGCCGAATCCTTCTCGCACGGGAGCTTACCCCTAATTTCAGGGGTATCAACATGACGAACGCGTACGCTAATTTTTTTACCGATGAGTGGATGTACGTTGGGGATATCAAAAGTAATAGTATCCGCATCATAGTTCTTAACATATTTTACACAATTAAATTGCGTCGCCGTGTGAACACAATCTTCTGCATATGTGTTTTGAAATAAAAGTAAGGTGGCAAAAATGAATATATTTCTTAACATTAAAAAATCGTCTCACACCCAAATTGAAACGACGAGTCTAATCTTGCACAATGGATTCGAAATCCGGACTTTAGGACTTTAGATGGGATAAACACACTCTACTCTAATATAATTGCAAATGACGTCCGGCCTGGATCTTGCTCAAAGAGACTTCTGAGATTCTAAATTGCGCGGGGCAATTTAGAGTTCATTCATTTTAACTATAACGGAGAAGTTATGAATTCACTTATCAAGTGGCTAGTGCCGTCCCTTATGTTTACGCCCTTAGCCATGGCGGAACCCACACTTTACCCAAGCAACCTGAATGTGCTCTCAAATATCCACAATACAACAAACTCAAACATTATGGCCGATGAGGTCGATGACAAAACCGTATGGGTACTGCCGCCCAATACTGCGGGAGCTGTCGTTAAAGGCCTTCACTCTAAAACAGCCAACATGGGGTTTTGCGCTGAAATGCGAGACTTAAAGGATTACTCACGAGAACTATCAAAAGATATTCGCACTATCACAAAAAAAAGAAATGAGATGCAAGAGCGACTCACCGGGCTTCAAACTCGAGCTGATCTCATGCGCGAAAACGCAGAGTCTTTTGCAGCAGACAAAAATTTAACCGTGCTAGTTGAACTTGATGCTCGAATTTTATCAGCTGAAAGTCGACTCACAGAACTCTATGGCTTAAGTGAGACCTGCACACAAGACTGCGACGAAATATCAAAAGAAATAAAGTCTATTGTGGCAGAAAAAACAGTTATGATGAAAGACCGTAGTCAAATCACGCGACAAAATACCGCTGATATTCGCCAGTACACCAAACTTAAAAAAGAAGCTGATGCTGCGACACTCACTTATAAAAATGCTAAAGAAAGTTTCATGGAGCTTGTGAATGAGCTGAGCACCGTGCAATCAAGGTTTCGTGCCACCTTCGCTAGCTTTGGTCAGATGGAAGGCGCCCGAGCCGCCATCACCTATAGCAGCAGCTGGGACAGCAACATCAATGCCCTTCGAGAAAAAAATCCTGGAATCAATTTTGCCAAAATGGCGACTCATTCAGCAATTCTTATGACTGAAATTTCAGGAATCCAAGACATCGATCCACAGGGGGCAATAAAATCATTTGGTCTGGGCGGACATGTGCAAAATGGGGTGGCGTCTTTTACAGCTTACCCAGAAAGCCTTGATACAAATGTTGTACTGTCACTAATCGGCGCTTGCCCTATGGAGCATCCAGAATATTTTGACCTAGTCTCAAGTGACGTTCAAGACATGCAGTATGGAGTCATCATTACCTACGACTACGACTCTCTCTTCACCGCAAAAGCAGAAGCCAAGTACAATATGTACAAGATGTATCAAAAAATTATGAGAAGCGGCAAAAGTGGAGGCCTTTTTAGATCTAAATCGTGGTCATCAGTTGAAGAGCGAAACTTCTTTAAAGATTCATTTACTGTGAGTTGGGACGACAGTGAAAATACTCTTTCACAAGCCGACAAAGATGCCCGAGAACAAGAAATGCGTCGCAGTGTTCTCTCACGGCTTGCCACAATTGCTTTACCCACTGTACCGAATCGAGCCGAGATACTGAACGCAGGTGATCCCCCAACTCGTGGTGCTATTGTTGTAAGTGATGAACTCATGAAAACTTGCCCGAGCAACGTCTATTGTGTAGCGGGTGCTGCAGTGATGAGAGTTCTCGACGCTATCTTTGGTAATAGCACTTCCACAGCTAACTACACCAACATTCAAGATATCACCGTTACTGAAAAATATAATAATAAACAAAAAATTACGAAGTCTTGGATTACAAGCTACTTAAAACTCTAAAAAGGAAGACCTTATGAAATCAAATATTACAGCCCTTACACTTCTAATATCTTTCGCAGCGGGTTCGGCACAAGCCGAACCTGTTATGGTTAAAACAAATTACTGGCAGGCTCCGATTGAGTATAACCAAATTCTGAAAATTGAGCCTGTTGATCAAAGTTTAGTGGAAGTCTGCAAGGAGTACACAGATCTAGTCGTCGGCAGTGACGGCGAAACTCGCTTAGATCAAGAGTTTGTGCAAATGTTAAGAACTCAGTCAGATGGTGTGTTCGCTACAGAATTTTCTACATTGTTTCGTGTTCGACTTGCACAGTCAGAGGCTTTAATACGTGAGAGTATCGCGCGCGCCAACCGTGCCACTGAGATGCAGTCAAAGCGCGCGCCGCTGCCCTATTACACTCCGCAAACTGCAGATATTATACCGGAGGTCACAAACACTGACGAAGTTCAAGTTCTGAGCAGTCGCGGCTCACTTACTGAAATATCTGAAAATTTAAAATTAGAACCTATGCCGATTTCAATAATTGGCGGCGATTTAAACGCAAAGATTAAAGTACGTGGCAAAGACACCGCTTGCGATTTACTTAGCGGCAAAATTACACTGAATTATACATCTATGGCCACAATTAAAATTTCACTAGACGATCAGCTTACAATTGATAGCTTCTATACAAACCTAGAAATTATGACAAATGATGTGCTTAGAAAAAAGAAATCACCGCTGGCACGTGCCGCCTATTTAGGGTTTAAGCTAGGTGTTTCATTAATTGAAATTGAAAAAAACCTAGATCGCGCAGCCATCTGGGCATTAAACATAGTGGATTCATTCTTTGATAGCAATATGAACCGCAATAGTCGCTGGAGTCATTTTAACGGGACAGACCATTTAAGTGTCGACGGCAGCACGCGTGCCCCGATTCAACTTCAACTGGAGAAATAGTTATGAAAAAGCCTTTCATCATTATAAGTCTAGCGCTTCTACTCGTAATACTTTCAGCATCGGTTGTGCTAAATAATCTTAGCCGGCCAACAATATCGTATTCTAATAAATCACAAAAGAATGCAGACGATCATCTTACAAAGACGATCAGTCAAGTAGTTAGGCTCGATAAGAAAGCAATTGAGCCCACAGCCAAAGACTTCACGACCACTAAAAATGCGAACACTCAAACTGTGAGCAAAAGCATTCGAGAACTTGAACTTGAGTATTCAAACTACAAGCCTGAACAAATACTTGCTGAGCTTGAACGAACGAATCATAACCTGTCTCATTCAAATCTGATTGCAAAGGCAAATAAAGGCTTGCTTTCGCCAAGCGAGCGCTACCAACTGTCTTTTGAAATTAAAAAAATTGGTGTTTTAAACAACCTACTGGCCAGACAAAAAACAAAAAGCATCAAAGAGAAGTACTTATGAAAACATTCTTTGAACTGCTCGCTATTTGCACGTTTATTTCAGGGTGCTACCCCAAAATTAATGGGACTAGCCGTGTGATAAACTTAACTGAAAAAACCCCTGCAAATATAGAGCAATTACAAATAGAATGCCAGAGCCTTGAGCAAGTAGGAGATGTTCATGACTTAATAAAAAAAATAGATTCAGATATCGAAGCGGTTCACAATTTGATCAATAACTATGAAATACCCGAAGTCAAAGAGGAGATCATAGATATTGCCCGACGTATACAGATGAGTGTCGACGAGTTAACGGCCATTATAGATTCTGATTATTCACAGAACAGCTACTTACAAAATGTTGAATGGGAGATTATACCGCGCAATGTATTGATTGCCACCAATGATAGAAAATGGAAGTTCTTAGCTGCTGGAGTTGAGCAGGCCTACACATGGAGCGGTGAAATTACAAATGCTCACGAGATGATGAATTTTAAAATAGAAGACAATGTTCTCAAAGTGAATTTTGCCCGGCCGGCTTCTTTAATTGAACTCTGCCAGCTTCAAAAAACACTAGTTCTAGTGATCGGTGTTGTCGTAGAAAA
>JAGRAK010000006.1 GCA_020434645.1 Bdellovibrionales bacterium
GAACTCGCACAGTATGAGTCATCAAATCACTCAGTGGAGCTATAGCGTAAGACCGGGTCGACACTAAAGATAACCCTAGCATTATTACAAGAAACTTGTTCATTTTAATCCCCCCCCGGAGACCTCAGCCAATAAAACGGCCAAGTGAACGCATCTCACACTGATTAAATGATATGGTCAAATTTACACAATAATTTTCACTTTTTTACATTTTTTCAAACGCCTTACATTCTAGTTTATAAAGGGGTATAACGGCATGCGTAATTCAGTAATTACTCTGACTTACAAAGACTGACCAAGAGACACTAAGCCGGAGCCCAACATGAATTTTAAATCACTTATACTTATAGCAAGTATAATTTGCACCTCGTCTGCCTTTGCCAAACAACGCATGAACTTAGAGTACACCTTTCAATTAAATGATATTTACACTCAAGTTGATCCCTCACTACTAGCTGGAGAATCTCGCACAGTTTCGGGCAACCTTATTGTCAAAACATCAGATGAGAAAAAACACACGCTTGAGATTCTGCCCGCTACAACATATCTCGAAACTGTAATGTTAGTTTTTAAATCTGAAAGCTCAGTTACAATTTATGAAAATACGATTCACGAATATCCAATTCAATTTGATTTAGATTCTTCCGGTAATATTGAAAAATTCGTAGTGAGTGGTCGATCAACTGGCGTCAATATGCCGCTTCCACTTCAACATATTAAAACTGGGATTTTAGAATATCTCAAAAAGGGCAATGTCACGATATTAAAACTCGATGCCATTGCTGACAACTACACGTGTGGGACAATCTCAGCACAAAAGGTCTCATGTGACACTAGCTTAAAACTTATCCTCGATGTCGAGCGACCATACTATAAGAACGATTTAACTGGAGAGAAGTATTAATTTAGCTCTCTCACTTTCTGTGTGGCTTCGGTAATTGATAAAGACTCTTTCGCTACTCTTTCAGTTAGTTGAGTTGCAAAGGCAACCGGGTCAACCCGCAAATCCCCCAAAGAGAGTGTTGAAACTGGAGTCCCGTCATTTACGATATTAACTGCAAAATGTATCATGGTCGACAGCTGAGATTTCGAGGCTATGCTAATAGAAAGTTTTTTATCTTCAAAAAATATATCGTCACCTTCGCGCCGCAGACGCATTGCCATTTCTTTTTCTAAGGACATCTCTTGCAGTAAATCAACCGCAATGCTGGCCATAAGACGCTGTAAAGCCACCCCTGCATATAAATCAATATTGAATTTTTCAATTATAAAGTGGAGCATTTTATCGCCACGAATTTCACTGCCCGCGATTATATCTTCGCCATCCACCATATGTTCAAATGGTATGTTGCAAGCCCCAATCCATGCAAAAATAGAATCTCCTAATATCTTAAAGTTCATATAGGCATAAAGGCTTTTGAGTTGGGTACCATCATATAAGAATTCTTTTTCACAAAAATATGTTTTCATAACTAGCTTGTCTCCGTCGCTCTTATAAAACGCTTGCAAGATTCACACTCTCTGCATATTTCTTCTGCTCCAAAATAGCATGGCCAAATCAGTTCAAATGGCACATCCAGTTTTTGACCAAGCCGAGCAATTTCAGTTTTATTTTGATTTGTTGTATAGCAAAGTGTTTTGACATGATTTGCAGTGGAATAGGTAAAACTATTATCAAGAGCATTTAAAAAATCACCCGTGTTATCTGGGAATGTCGCGGCTTCTTCAATATTAAACCCGGGCACAACATAATCAGCACCAACACTCTCTGCAACGGCCGCCCCAATATTTAAAAACACACCATTTCGATTGGGCACCCATACGGCTTTTGCCGTACTCATAGACTGACCATGATCGTCTATTTGCACATCCTCCCCAGTGGGCACAGACGCTCTTGTGTTAACAAGTGAAGTCGATGTCATGTCGCCCAGCCATTTGATTTCAATTACCTGATGTTGCAATTTTAATTTTTTACAGATCTTTGCACTTTGCTCTATTTCACGCTGAGCAGCTCTTTGACCATAATCAAAAGTCAGAACGCGGCTTACAGTCATCTTACTTACTGCCTGATACAAATTAACTGTTGAATCTAAACCAGAGGATAAAAGAACAACTGCTGAAGGCATAAAGCAAAAGACCTAGGGCTTCTTAGATGTCGAAATAAGTGAATCTCGAACCTTTTTAGCCTTATTTAATATTTGGCCGCCGACTTGCAAAGCTAAACGCCGCTCCTCATTTAAACGCTTACGGCTACTTTTGATTTGCTTGATGATTTTATCATAAGGTTTTGCTGCCAGTTTTAGTAGCATTTGGTCAAGAGCTTCAATACGAGTAATCTTACGAACACGAGAAGCTTTAGCTTTTGCCACACGCTTTACTGGCGCCTTTGCTGATCTCTTAGATGAACTTCTTGGCTTTTTATTTTTTTTTATCATTTTTTTTACTTTTGCCATGTCATGCGTTTAGCACATAACAACATAAGACGTCCAGCGCTCTAGATGCCAGATCTTATATCACTCGTTTAAGCGCATATTGTGAATTAAACCTTGAATGGAGCGTCTTCCGTTAAAATCATTCCATTGTGGTTCAAATATCACATCTACTCGAGATCCCTCAGGTATTTCAACAGGATTTGAAAACCATGGCGCCTCAATAGCGGCCGCCCCAGACTCTAATGTGTACTTTAAATAAGATCCCTTTAATCGTTTCAGTTTCTTTACCTTAACACCTTTTAATAAAAGCTTTGGCACTTCAAATTGCATTCCGAATGGGCCTAAGTTTTCATACCAATTCATGAACTCCGCATCCAACTCTTTAATCTTAACTTCAGCGTCATACATAACTTCAGGCTCTTCATTATTTTCTAAAGATAGATTCTCTTTAAAATAATCACTTAGTAGATGCTGAATTTGTTCAGCACGATCGACAGTCACTTCAAACCCAGCGGCCAGTTGGTGCCCGCCGAACTTGTGTAATGCTTTTTCAGCACGTTTTAGCATATCTTGAAGATTATATTTTTTTGATGGAGCACGCGCACTCCCCATAATACGACCATCTTCACGAACACACCCTACAAAGGCTGGAACATTATATTGCCCCATTAAGTCACTGGCGATAAGACTGATCACCCCCGGATGAAAGTCATGAGAGTAAATCCAGATGAATTTTTCATTGGCATAGTTTTTTACAAGTTCTGCAGATATTTTCTTTGCCTGCTCTTGAAACTGAACACGACGCTGATTAATCACAATGGCCTCATCTACAAGTCGACCAGCATCATCTTCACTGGCCATCAAAACATCTAAAGCTCGAACCCCCTCCTCAAGCCTTGTGAGGGCGTTGAGCTTCGGCGCTATTCGAAAAGCAATATCTTGAGAGGAAATTTTCTTATTTGCAAAACCAAGTTCGCGAAATAATTTTTTAATCCCTGGCCTTTGTGACTTTGCTAATTGAATAAGCCCATGTTTAACAAGAACTCGATTTTCACGTACGAGCGGGACCATATCTGTAATTGTCGCGAGTGCGAATAAATCGAGTAAAACTTTCGGGTCAAAATCTTCTTTTAAAAGATTTAATTTAGTCATCTCCATGCGAAGAGCAAGGATGAGATAAAACGCCACACCCGTACCACAGAGATGCTGAAGGCTTGAAGTGCAAGTGCCTTTGTTTGGGTTCACAATAGCAAGAGCACTCGGCAATGTTTCTTTTGGCAAATGGTGATCCGTCACAATAACATCTAGGCCTAGAGAGTTGGCATAATCAACAGATGCTGTATCGGTGATGCCCACATCAACTGTCAAAATAAGTGAAACCCCATCTTTATGAAACTCAGTTATTCGATTCTCATGAAGCCCGTATCCGTCATTTAATCTCGAGGGTTGAAACACACTGACATTTTGAAATCCTAAACGAGTTAAACCGTCATGCAAAAGCACTAAACCTGGCGTTCCGTCTAAATCATAATCGCCGTAAATTAAAATTTTCTCTTGTAATTGAAATGCCTTTAACAAGCGAGCAATGGCAATATCCATGCCGTCTAAAGAAAACGGGTGAGCCAAATCACGAAGTTTTGGCTGAAACAAATTTTCAATTTCTTCTTTTTGCAAATACCCGCGCCCTGACAAAATCTGCCAAATAGGCTCAGGCATCATGAAAGGAGGTGCGTCTGATAAAGACGCTCCCCCAGAGCGTCTTAACCAAGCCATTTATGCCTTTGCCGCCCTTAAGCGGGCTTTTTCGCGTTTGCGGCCAAGGTGATCCATGGCAATAACGAGCGGAGAAGCAATATAAATAGAAGAGTAAGTGCCAAGCAAGATACCCACACCAAGCGTGAATGCGATTTGCTGAATCACACCGTCTGATAAAAAGTAAAGTGCCGCACAGGCCATTTCGGTTGTGAAAGCCGTCATAATTGTACGAGTTAACATATCATTAATTGAACGGTTCACAAGATCACCAAACGGCGCATCTGGGTAAAGCTGCTCGTTCTCACGGATTCTATCAAAGTTAATGATCGTGTCATTTAGAGAGTAACCAAGAAGTGTCAATACCGCGGCCATGGTTTGCACATTCACCTCTCTATCAAAAATAGAATAAATGGCGACAACAATAATCGCATCATGAAATAAGCAAATCACAGCACCAGGCGCATATTTATAATCAAAGCGCATCCCGATATAAACCATAATCAAAAGCAAGCTATAAAACGCGGCTAAAATTGCATTTCGCTTCAGCTCCTCACCGACCTGTGGCCCAACCGAATCGACACGACGAACTTCAACCACATTGTCAGTCTCAACCTCTTTCAGGCCGTCAGTGACTTTTGCAATCATGGCGTTTTGGAGTTCATTGGTTTCTTTGTCTGTCTTGCCTACGATGGCTTCCATACGAATTAGAAACTCATTTTTTTCACCGATGCTTTGCACAGTGGCCTTACTATAGCCTAAACTCTCGAGAGTGCTTCGTACTTTTTCAGATGGAACCGGCTTTTGAAACTGAAGCTGAATTTCTGTTCCACCAGAAAAATCTATGCCGTAGTCTAAACCCTTAAAGGCAATACAGAAAATACCCACGAATGAAATCAGGATCCAGGTCGGTATAATATACCGGGCCTTACCGACGAAATCATATTTACCTGCATCAAATTTTTTATCTTTTGTCATATGATTAACCCTTTTTCTGCGCCAAAATATTAATATTAAATTTCGTGACCAAAGTGTCGAGTATTACTCGAGACACAAATACAGCTGTGAACATAGAACTGATAATCCCGATCATGAGTGTCACCGCAAAACCACGAATCGGACCTGTTCCGTAGTACATGAGCACCACACAAGTTAACACCGTAGTTAAATTTGAATCGAAAATTGAAGAGAAGGCATTACTAAAACCATCTTTTAAGGCGAGAGCTGTTGTACCACCTTTTCGAAGCTCTTCTTTAATACGTTCAAAAATAATAATATTGGCATCAACTGCCATGCCGACCGTGAGCGCTATCCCCGCGACCCCTGGCAGAGTCAATGTCGCGCCCAAAGTTGTCAAAATCGCAAATGTGAAAAAGATATTCATGGCGAGTGCAATATCGGCCACGACGCCTGATACACCGTAGAAGAAAATCATAAATAAAAGTACTGCAATTGCGCCCACCATTGCCGCTGTCCCTGCCTTAGCAATAGAATCAGCACCGAGAGAAGGACCCACTGTGCGCTCCTCAAGTTGCTCGAGCGCTGCTGGCAAAGACCCCGCCCGAAGTGCTGTCGCAATAAATGAAGCTTCATCTTGAGCCGCTTGATAGTCACGAACATTTCCAAGTGTGATTCGTGCTGAATCACTGTCAATTTCGCGCTCTACTCGAGGTGCCGATTTTATAACATCATCTAGCACAATGGCTATGAGCCCACCTGCTGCACGAGCTGTGAGTTCAGCAAATAATTTTCGACCCTCGACAGTGAAACTAAAAGTGACTTCAGGCTTACCCATCTCATCAGGGCGAACGGCCGCGTCTTCTAACTGATCACCGCTCAATTTAGAATCGAGCATAACCACATACGGTCTTTTGCCGGCCTCAAGGCTCGTGGCGCTTTCAAGTTTTTCAAAAACCACTTTAGTATTTTTAGGAAGTTGAGACTCTAAATCAGCGTTTAGTTTTTTTAAGTAAGCTGCGTAATGCAAATCATTCTCGCCAAGCTTATAGTTACCCTTTGTTTCAGCTTCTTCAATCATCGCGACAAGCTTATCGCCCGGCACCTCTTGCGACACCACTCGAAAATCAAGTCGTGCTGTACGGTTGATTAGTTCTTTTGCCTTAAGGGCATCTTTCACACCCGGAAGCTGCACAAGAATTCGATCACTACCCTGTGCTGAGATACTGGGCTCGGCTACACCGAATTCATCAATTCGATTTCGAATCACTTCAATAGCCTGACCGACAACTTGCTTTTTCATCTCCATCATTGTGGCTTCGAAGTACTGCAAGAGAATATTGTCATCACTGCTTTGCACGACCTGAAACGTCGAGGCGTAACGATCAGCCAAATATTTCTCAACAGCTGCTTTATTGGCCGCACCACCGGTTAAAATTTCAATTTCTGTTTTTTTATCTCCGACAACTTGCACACCCTGTATTTGAATCCCGTCATCTTTTAACTGCTGACTCAAATCTTTTGATTGGCGAGCCGCTCGCTCTTGAATAACTGACTCAACATCCACACCCATCACCAAATGAAGTCCGCCTTGTATGTCGAGCCCCATGATGATTTTGTTTTTTGCCAAGACTGAATCTTTCTCATAATTCATAAAATTCGGAGAGAGCCAGAAGGCACCTAGAAGCAAAGTGAGAATAACCACTATCCATCTTGATCTTAAACTACTGAGCATTTGAAGCCCCCTCATTCACTGAAGATGCGATTTGTGATTTTAAAATTCGAATATTCACGCCATCAGAAACTTCTAAAGTTACAAATTTATCCGACAGACCTTCGATCTTACCGTATATTCCGCCGGTCGTGATAACTGAATCTCCGCGTTTCATTGTCAACAAAAAACTCTGATGATCTTTTTGACGTTTAGATTGCGGACGAATTATTAAAAAATAAAAAATCGCAAAAATGGCTATAAACGGAACCAACTGCTCAATCATTCCAGGGCCAGCGGCAGCACTTGTTGCGGCTTGTGCGTATGCGATACTCGAAAACATATTTTCCTCCAGGTGTAAGCTAAGCTCGTAAAAAAAACTACGAATGACTATCTAAACACGACATAGGAGGTATAAATCACTGCTTAATGAAGCGCGTCAGGCAGAAATCTCGAAACTCTTCCCATTTGCCTTCTTTGATAGCGACCCGGGACTTGGCCATTAGATCGAGATAAAAATGCAAATTGTGAATTGTATTGAGTCTGGCCGAGAGTATTTCACCACTCATAAATAAATGACGCAAGTAAGCCTTTGAGTAGTTCTTGCACGTATAGCACGAGCATTCTGGGTCAAGGGGGCTAGGATCGTTTCTATACTCGGTTCTCTTAATACTGACTTTGCCCTGCCAGGTAAAGAGATTGCCGTTTCGAGCTACTCTTGTGGGCATAACACAATCAAACATATCAATACCCGCATCGACCATTAAAACTAAATCTAGCGGTGTGCCAACCCCCATAAGGTAGCGGGGCTTATCTTTTGGCATATTAGGCCCTACAACTTTAACAAGCTCATGCATAAGATGAATGGGCTCTCCCACACTAAACCCACCAAGCGCATAGCCTGGCAATTCAACAGAGGTTATATCTTCTAAACTCTTCATTCGGAGCTCAAGATCAAGCCCACCTTGAACTATACCAAAAAGTAAGCTCTCTTTTCGCGTCATGGCTTCTTTTGACCGTATGAGCCAGCGCTTGGTCATAGCCATAGATTCTAAGATTTTTTCTTTTGGAGACGGATGCGGCAGACACTCGTCAAATGCCATAATGATATCAGCACCGAGATCCATTTGAATCTCCATGCTCTTTTCTGGAGATATAAATAATTTTGAGCCATCAATATGGGATCTGAACTCCACCCCCTTTTCAGAAATTTTATTTAAATCTGAAAGCGAGAAGACCTGAAAACCTCCACTGTCGGTCAAAATCGGCCCATGCCAATTCATAAACTTATGTAAACCACCGAGCTCAGCAATGGTCTTTTCACCCGGCCGCAAATGCAAATGATACGTATTGCCTAAAATAATTTGTGAACCCATCTCTTTAAGTTCTTCAGGTAACATTGCTTTTACAGTGCCTTTTGTCCCGACGGGCATAAAAATCGGGGTCTCAACATCACCATGGGAAGTCGTGAGCCGACAGGCGCGGGCGTTACCCGCTGTGGCTAACACCGAAAAGGCGCCCGCTTTATCAGTGTCGCTTAGGTGGTGCCCGTCCACGGCAACCATCCCATTCTGACTGTATACATCTGTGTTATTTTTCATGATCGTGTCCAAACTGTGAGGTCGCCGTAGCTAAAGAGGCGAAAGTTTTGCGCCATCGCCCACTTGTAGGCGGCAAGTACTTGCTCGCGACCAGCAAACGCTGACACCAGCGCAATCAAAGTAGAGCTCGGCTGATGAAAATTCGTAAGCAAACCATCAACAACTTCAAATCTATAACCTGGGCGAATAAATAAATCGGTTTGGCCGGCGAAATCTCCATCTCCGGATGCGCTTAATTTACCTATAGCCCAACTCTCTAGTGTTCGAACTGCTGTCGTACCAAGTGCCCAAACACGACGACCCGCCGCTTTTGCCGCAGTAATTTTGGCAACCGACTCAGCCGGCAAATGCGCCCACTCAAAATGCATTTTGTGATCTTCTAAAGTTTCAGTTTTAATCGGTAAGAATGTGCCCATACCCACATGTAGTGTTAAAGGTGCGATCACCACTCCCCGTGATTTTAAAAAATCAATATCTTGCGAAGTAAAATGCAGACTGGCTGTCGGCGCAGCCTGGCTGCCTGGATTTTTCGCCCATGCTGTTTGATACCAAACGTCTTCATCTGGCAGGTTGTGTCGTTCGCCACGCGCCTTTTGTATATAAGGAGGCAGTGCTAGTTCAGCATGTTCAGAAAAATAATTCTCATCTAGCGTAATCGACACTGAAAGTTTTTGCGGCAAACCGCGCTCAATCAATTTCGCGGTCACTCCACCGGGCAATGGAATCTCTTCAAAGTCTTTAACAGAACGTGCAGGAAAAAGAACTTCCCATATATTAGACGAATCCAATTTATTTAAAAATAAAATTTCAAGCCCTGTGGCCGTTGTTATACGCCTGCGCACAACGCGCGTATCATTTATAGCCAGAACATCACCGTGCGAAAACTTATTCAATAACTCTGATTTTGAAATCTCAAGCGGAACGGCAACGCCCGCCTCCACGCACATCGTACGAAAATTGGCCTCAGGATGAGTGGCCACAAGGTGATCTGGATAATCATAATCAAAATCGGATGTCTGCATAAGTGGCGTAGACTAATAGACTCCTGTAAAAAGGTGAAGTGAAAAAGTGAGCTCTATCATAGTGGTAAGTCCTGATCTGGCCTAGGCTCTACGACATAAGGCTGGCCTAACACAATTATAATGTTTTCACATCTAGGTCTGCTGATAACATGAATGTCTGACTACACTCGTGGGAGACAGCATGAAAGGTTTAAAATCTAAACTCAATCGTCGAGGTTTTCTTTCTTTAACAGCCAAGACAGCCGCCCTAACGCTTGCCACTCCTGACTTAGCTCAAGCCCTTGGGGCTGTGAGCGCAAAGCCAACTGGCGCCCTCTCGATTCTTCAATGCGCCACCACAAATACGACAGCCCAATTCACTGTCGACATTCAAAAAGATATTAAAATAAAAATTCAGGCCGTTGATGAACTCGGCCAAATCCACGCTCCAGTGAAGCATTCTTCGACCATTCGAGAATATTCAAAATACCGAGTCGACAAAGCCATTTTCACAAATCTTTCACTCAATCGAATTTACAAACTCCAAATCATCAACGACCTTGGCGAAATGCTTGATCACAGAGTTTTTCGCACCTTAGACTTAGAGATGAATAACCCTAGAATTGCATTTTTATCTTGCATGCGAGTCACAGCCTCCTCAATTGATGAAATGTGGCAAGGCATTCCGGCCAATTCACCCGACATGCTTGTCTTTCTCGGTGACAATGTTTACGGCAATCACAGTGGAAAAGCTGGCCCTGACGTTCTTTGGGAGCGTTATTTCGAGACCCGAGCCAGAATCCCGTTCTACCACTTCTATGAACTTACACCCGTCATTGCCACTTGGGACGACCATGACTTTGGTGATAACAATGCCGAAGGTGATTACCCCCACAAAGAAGATTCGCTCGAAACTTTTCGAGCCTTTTACGGCCAAGACGAAGGCTACTCTGAGCATCTGATAAGTGGCCCCGGCAATGCCATGATATTTTCAGCTTTTCACCAACACTTTGCTCTATTTGACGGAAGAACAAATCGAAGTACAAAACAAAAAATCATGTTTGGGCAAAATCAACTGGAGTGGTTTTATAATCACCGGCCTCAAGATGAACGCCCTATCTGGCTTATTATGGGAAGCCAATTTTTTGGAGCCTACACAAAAAAAGAATCCTATGAAGGTTGCGCAAAAGAAGAGTTTAATCAATTTCTAGCCGAACTGAAAAAATGGCCAAACCCAGTATGCTTTGTTGCCGGAGACAAACACTACTCTGAAATTATGGATATCGAACCTGAAATTCTTGGCTACAGTTCATTTGAACTCACCTCAAGCTCTATGCATTCGCTCACTCGGCCTTACAGTAGAAGCAACCCCAGACGACGATCTATACATAGACATAAAAACTTTATGCTTTTAGATATTCAAAATACAAAAAGTGGGTTTGAGGCTCAGCTAAAAGTCATCGGCAAAGCGGCAAAAATCGAACACAAAGACTCAGTGTTTGTTCGACGCTAATGCGACAACTGTTTTTCTAAGATCATCTGAAGTTAGAGGTCGGGCTTCTCGACCAGCACGGTTCGGATGCACAAAGACCACTAAACTTAAATTTGAGTTCGATATATTGGCCTCGTCGAAATAAGTTTTTACGATATCTTCAGCAAACATAATCGGCTTACCGTTAACAAAGCTTGTGCTCCATGAGATGCCCGATTTGCCGTTATCAACATCAGGCGAGAAAATATTAAAAATTAATTCAGTGCAAACAAGTCGCTCAGTTGTTCGCAAATCAAAGTCATAGTCATAAGGGCGACCCATATATTCAAACCCTTGAGCAATAGCAAGTGCTCTATCTTTTTTACTCATGTTTTGGGCTCTAAAAACCACTAACTGATCCTTCATAAGTGCCGCATAAAGGTTCGACAAAATGATGCCCTCGCCTTTCCCTTCAAGTGCAACTAATGGCACTCTCTGGCCTTCATATTTTGACCCCTTATAGTATTGCGCCATCTTGTCAGGAAATTTACTTTCTAAATAGCTCGTAAAATCGAAGCATTCACGGTCTTCTTGCAAACAGAGTTTGTGAAAATAATCTTTCGTCTCATAATCTGAATCATAGTACTGGCTGAGTTTTTCAGGACTTCCGATATACAAAATACTGTGACTCCATTCACCACGAAATGCGACATTCACTAACTTCTTATCATGTCGAATAAGTGCAATATCACCCGGGAGCAAATCATGTTCGATATCTTCGATTTCTTTACGGCTAATATAATATTCTTTAGGCAAATAGACTCGGCCTGCAGCATAAAGAATAGCCGCTTTAATATTATAAAAGAAATCAGACTCACTGCCAGCTGAATAGTTATTTGAAATATTCTTTTTTAGCTCTGCACTTTCAGTGAAAAAAGCATTAAAGAACTGATTAAAATGGCTGGTCAAAAAAACTCGAAGCTCATCACTTTTTATTCGCTTTAAATAGCGCCTAAGCTGCTTAATATTATCAGCTGCAGTCCCTAAGCTTGGACTTCTATTGACTACTTTTGGGGTAGTCACCACCGATCCATTAAGACCCTCTCCTTTTGATCGGCCTTGCCTCAGCACTTCGCGCAATAACTCTTGCACCCACTCGCGAGTCGCGGACGGCCGCATATCCAGTTCAAAGATTTTTACAATAGCCGGGCTTGAAAAAAGCCAGTTCAAAACAGATGCCACCTCTGAATAAAATAAGGCGTTTATGGCAAGTGATTGAAAGTACTCACTTGAATCACTTGATTTGTAGTTAAAGTTTTTTGAGATTTCATCTTTATGAATTTGATATAAAAATACAAAGTAAGTGTTGAGTGCCTTTGTAATTTGTTTTTTTTCTGAGGGCAAAAATATAAAAGAATCATTATATGAGCTTTTTTCGACGTCTAAAGAAATTTGAGTCTCAAGTTCGACCCGCATATCTTTCAGCTCAGCTTCTAGCACCCGAATATTTTGAATCAACTCGTGTGATGAAATATTTTGCGCATTTGCGTATACACCCCACTGTATACAAAGCAGACACATCCCCACTAAAAACTTCAACTTTACTCCCCCCTTACTAATACTCAAGGCTAGATCCCCCCTAGGAATCACGCCTTACTCACATCTACCTTAGTGCCGCGGACTACTCTTCACCCGCCGCTTTCGCCTGCGCTCGGCTTCTTTATCTAAAATATTCTGCAAGTGAACTTCTTTGGTAAACCGTAAATCTTTTTGAAACATCTCTTCAACACTTTGAGTAAAAGCTGCATCATTCACCACAAGCGTCCCCTCCGTGTGACTTTCAAAAGATGCACTGGCCATATTGTATGACCCAATTGAAGAAATAACTCCATCAACACTGAAAACTTTTGAGTGAAAGGCGCCGCTACGCAGCTCTTGACCATCAACTGTGGCTTTATCTTGCCATTCAAAAATACGAATATTGCCGCGGCCAGAACGAAGAAGACTTTTATAATAAGCCTCACCCTTGCCATACATCAAAAAACCCTTATCAGGCAGAGTATTAGCTGTTGCTTGCGAGTTGCCTATAATAATAATTTGCACCCCACGAAGAGCCGCCGCTTCAAGTGCTTCAAGCATCTCTGGAGTAGGTCGATTCGAGTGACACCCCCACAGAATTTGCTTCTGCGCTTTGTTGATCAAATTAATATACAGGTTTGAGATACGAAGACTCGGGTTCTCTTGATTTACATAGACATCGTTTTCTTTTGCATAATTGATGAGGTAATTAAAATTTTCTGTGAACGTTCTTTCTAAAAACGGACGCTGACTAATATAGCGAACCTCTTGTGGTTCGCGCGCCGCTCCCCAACCTTGTACCAAGTCATCTTGCGCGCCATTAAAGTAAATAGGATTATCTTGGTATTCTCGATTAAAAAGAGTTCGAGCCGCATCGGCATCTTCTGTCGTAATATCTCTATACTGATCGTGGCGACTTTTTTTGTTCAAAATATCAAGAAGCGAAAAATCGAGCAAAAGCTGCCTTAGAGCCTCCTCAACAACAGGGCCTTTCACCAAAACATCGGTGTCTCTGTATGATGCCGGAATGGATTCTTCCCACTCATCTCTTGGCGGAACACCAATTTCTCTAATAAGAGGATGAGCATAAAATTCTTTTACACTGTAAACTGCTGAAGAAAAATTATTGCCAATATAAAGATCACCCCAATTGATACCGCCTATAATACCGTAGGTGCCATCTATGACCATAGTCTTTTCATGCCAGCGGTTACGAAGTGGGTTATGATCTGCAAAAAAACGATACACTGCGTGCGGCAGAGCCTGAAATGATTTAAGATCATAATCATCACTAACAATTGGATTATATTTAATCACTTTTATGCCAGCGTCTCTTAACGACTGCACAACTATATGAGAGCCCGCCATCGAAACACTTGCGCCATCAAGAATCACTTTTATTTCGACACCACGTTTTTTAGCTGCAATTAATTTCTCAACTAGTACACGTGTAGACTCATCTGTAATTTGCCCATTTTTTTCGTCTGCGTAGGCCGTGAATGTTGAAATAACAATTGAGCGTTTCGCATTGTCTATAAGCTGATAGCGAACTGGGATCGACATTCTGGCATTCACCAGAAGTAGCACCTCATTGCCACCGCGACGCTTTGAACCCGACACGACATCTAGTTTTTCTTGAAATGACTCACTCATAATTTCAGACTGCAGCACTTCACGGCGTGCAGAATCAGTGAGTATGACTTGTGGCGGGCTTGCCCATACCGATAGAGACCCCAATAGAATTAACGCAGGTAAAAAGCGTGAAGCTCTTTTCATAGTTATTCCCTTTTGTTCTAAATTAATTTCCCCAGCTGACATCCCCAATTGATATCTGCAGTATCTACACTTGCAGCATGCATGCCGCGTGTAGTGAGAAAATCTCGCATATGAATGTGAATTTAGACAAGCATGTAGGCCAAATTACAAAGGTAATGTTATTATTACAAAAAATGAGTAGCCCAGTGGCAGCACAAAGCTCATCCTGCCCTAAGCAACTGACATGATGACCAACAAAAGACTGCCACGACTAGAAGTCGCGAAATAGGTCTTCATCTTCAACAAACTCTTCAATTTCTAGAACTCCCGCCCAGTATAAGATCGTGACGAGTCCGGTGATCATGGTTAAGAGAAAAAATGCAGTCATCACTTGGTAGTCCATCATATTCCCCTCCTTGGTGTACTCTAATAAGCGAAGCACATCCATGTGCCTCTAAGCCCCTAGGCGCATCCTACGCCCTATAAATACGACGCTGGGCACTAGCTAGCCGGTTAGCTATTTCACCTGAACTAGACCCCATTGACAGTTTAGAGCGCGCTAGGTAGCTATATAAGTTCGTTAAATTCAAATATGCCCGGGTGGCGAAATTGGTAGACGCACCGCCTTGAGGTGGCGACGTTCGAAAGGACATGCTGGTTCAAGTCCAGTCCCGGGCACCACTTATATGGGTTCTCCCCACGCAAGTTTAGATAAGGTCAAAAAGTTTTATAAAGACAAACCCTTACACTGATCCCTGAAAAATAATATGAATCAATTTGTTGAGTCGTTCAGAAAGAGCTGCGACTTGGCTCTTAGGGGCATCTATAGCTTCCGCCCCCACCAAAAAAAGTACAGCCACAATGCCCTCGGCCGCAAGGTGAGAATCGCGAAGTGGTCGCTTGTTCTCTTTTTGAATCCGAGTCAAATCATCGGCAAGCTCATTTATAAATAAATCGAGTTCAGCGCGCAAGGCTTTTCGAAATGAGGGGCTAGCACCCATGCGTTCACCCACAAGTAAGCGAAAAAGATTCTTATTGGATTGAATGTAACCTAAATAAGTTTTCACTGAGAGCGCAATTGCATCAGACTGCGACATGCGCGGACGCTGCTGCCGGGTTTCTCGCATGAGCTTTCTTAGACTGAGCCCCACTTCATCCATCAGCGCGAGGCCAAGCTCGTCCATACTTTTAAAATGGCGGTAAAAGCCCGCTGCTGTAATGCCCGCTCCGGCCGCCACCTCACGCAGAGATAAAGCCGAGAAACTCTTTTCGGCGCTCAGACTCAATGCCACATCGATCAGTCGACGACGAGTCTGATCTTTCTGCTCAATCCGAGTCATTTTTTGTAAAAACTTCTTCTTCGCCTTTGCCACAGCGGTAATTCTAACAAATTCGGCCTGACTATACAATTTAATCTATTTCATTTCAGTATACACGTGTATACCGAATGCCGATACCACACTATTCGCTGGGGGACTTGAATGCGCAAAATGACTCTTATAATCGCAAGCCTGATTTCAATCGTTAGCCATGCGGGGTACATAGAACAGTACGACGAACAAGGACATTTCACCGATAGGGCAACCGTCTTAATCAATAGAACTCTAAGTGAGACCCACGCATTATTGATACAAGCCCAACTCAATTTACAAAGAGATTTAAGTAATAACCGACATGACTCTATAACTTCATTTTTCGGCAAAACTGACTTTGAACATAAAAGAGATATTGTTACAGTCCGTCTAGAAAAGTCCATAGCCATGCTTGAGAACTTAAGCCATCACTCTTTTAAATCTGCATTATGGGCTCGCCGCCATCACCCTAACGCCAATTTCAGAAGCACATCATTTCAGGAGTTTGACAAAATCTTTGCTGTAGTGAATTGGTTTGGGGAGCATGTAAACGACAATGATAAATTTATTGATGATAGACATATCTACTTAGGCCAACTTTTTTTTGATAATCCACAAGAGCGCTCCATAACTCTAGCTCACGAGATCAGTCATTTGGTGGGCTACGACCCCGAAGAACTTGAATCAGACCCCAACAAACTCAGAATATATAATGAGGTGCCCACAATGGATTATAATCTGCCCCGCGGAGCACAAAATGCCATTGCCGACTCATATGTTTGGGAAGATTTTCTAATTTATCATGCAGAAAAACAAAACGGAATCTTCAACATTATTCGCGAGCAACTCGCGCTGCTATAGGCATTACTAGCTGGTAGCCGCTGCATAAGCATTTTTAACGGCGATTAAACTCGGGGTCATCCACTCTTGTTCGGTGGCACTGCCCCGAATAACACCAGATAATATCAAATATTCGATTTCACATATACTTTGCCAGGCCTGGGCTAGCGGCATATTGCTGGCCCGCTTTAAACTGACGAGCTTGTCTAGTTCGTTAGAATGAAAATGTACCAATGGCGTGAGAGAAATAAGTGTTAAGGCCAGATCGCCACGCAAGCACAACCCGTATGGATTTTCAGCAGCACTCTCATTTATCAGTACGCACTGAAAGTAATCCACCGGCACACCTGAACTCAGCAGCTTCTCATCTATTGCTAGTTCATTAATAGATAATGCATTTCCCGCGAGCCCCCCACTCTCCATGTAAGGTTTTAATAATGCAGAAATGACACCTGTTAAATTTTTCAAGTTGCCAGCCACTAAAGCTGCGTACCCAGTGTAGCCCAGTTTTTGAAAGCAAATAGAAATAGATCTTAAAGCTTTATATTTATGATACGTTGACAATGACTTTTCTAAATCTGCCTCTATCCATCTGATTTTACGTATAGTGCGCAGCGAATTATAAAGAGCACCATTTAAACTTAAACAAGATTCAAGTTTTGCGTATTCTTCGGGGCTATATATTTCAACCTCACCCAAAAAAATAACTACGCGTCTCAACTGACTTAGAAACTGAATAATATCTTTACATTTTGAAATATCTCGCTGGCCTAAAATCAAACTCAAATCTAAATCACTTAAAAATATATTAAATCCGACTCTCTCTTTTGAACTATGCCGAGCCAAAACTTTGATTTCAGATAAATGAAATCTAATTTTTAAAATATTTTCTATTACAATTGGTAAAATTTCAGAATAGGCCCATGCAAAAACAGAATTTATCGGATACAAAACACGCATCTCAAAGAGATGAGCTCCAATCAGCAAAAATTTAGAATATATTTTCTTAATTGGATTGCCCCTATTCCCCACTGCCCGAGCCTACTGTTTAACCCTATCGGCGGCTCAAGATTGTGTCAAATTCAATCATCCCATGCGATCATCCCTAAAATCGCAGATAGTCAATTCAGCAACTGCAACCGCCCAATGTGAATTTATCTCCACTTGTATTGAGAATCCAATTGGCCAATAAATAGCGGGCGTTGAGTTAATGAAATTGACATAACTATTAACAGCGCGGCGAGGTGCCCTTTGAAGACCCAACTTACGCTCATTTTATTATCTTTAATTGTATCGACTTCGGCCATTTCAGGCGTTAATGATTGTGAGCAATTGTTATCACGGCCTAATACCCAACACACCCAACTAACCAACACTCAAAATTCTTACTTAAAACTTATCGAGGTCTCTTTAAATAAAAAATTTATTTCTATTGAAAAACTAAAATCACATTTAAAAAAATTAAAACAAGGCCAATATATAAACCCTATACAAGATAGTGGGCTCTCAAAATCTAAACTTGCCTACATGAAGAGATTTGAGTCATTATCCGACAAACTCGACTACAAATCTCCCGCACTTATTCATGAACTTGAATCCATTTTGAAATTTCATTCTCGGCTGGATGGCACAAAACAAATAATAAACGATTTGTCTGGCGAAATTTTTCAGCCTCACATTGATGTGACTATTGAAACTCATGGCCAAATTGGCTCTTCACCAATTTATTTTAAAACAGATGATCATCTACATAGAAAAAATGAATATATGGCCTTCGGATCTGATGATGGTGGGCTCTATATCGTTCATCTTGATGATCCCCACAATCCAGTACAAGTGCCAACTAAGGGACCAATAAGGTCATCACCAACATATTTTCATAAGTTAGATGGCGATGAAATGATTGCCGTAGGTTCTTACGACAAAAATATTTATCTGATACCTTTAAAAGATCCACTAAATCCAGTCTACGTGCCCACTAAAGGCACTATTCGCTCTTCACCAATATATTTTCTCACAAATGACGGTCGAGAGATTGTGGCTGTCGGCTCTGATGATGGGCACCTCTATTTGATTGATTTAAGTCGTCCCGATTCGCCACAAAAAATTAAAGTAGGACGCAAAATTGGCTCCTCACCAATTCATTTTGAATCTATAGCTGGACGGGATTTTATTGTTTTCGGAGCTGAAGACAACTTCATTTATATTGTAGATATTGATAATATAGACAAGCCAATTCGAATTGAAACCGGAGATTGGGTTCACTCTTCACCCATTCATTTTGTGACCCAAGAAGGGCGAGAATATATTGCTGTCGGCTCTGAAGATCACTTTCTATATGTTGTGAGTTTAGATGATCCCGAGCATCCGATTAAAATTCACTGCGGCCAACCTGTTCGATCTTCTCCCGTACATTTTGTATCACGTGATGGTCGCGAAATGCTCGCCATCGGCTCATTTGATAATCATCTTTATATTATTGATTTAGCTGACCCACATGATCCAATAAAGGTGGAGGTGGGCGGACCAGTCTGGTCTTCTCCTGTGCATTTTATTGCTAAAAACAATGTGGAGTACATAGTTGTGGGTTCGCATGATGGCCATTATTATTTTGTAGATTTTGATGATCCTCATAATCCGAATCCTGTTAAAATTAAGATCGGTCAAACAGCCTTCTCAACACCTGAGCACTTTATATCAAGTGATGATCGTGAATATATCGCCGTAGGCTCAGACGATTATAATTTCTACCTGATTGATCTGTTTGCCCCATCCACGAACCTCAATCCTATGAAGTAATATTAATTTTGTATTGTATTCGCATTGATTGTTGTCGTAGATAGACACCAAATGAATACATCACAAACTCCCTCGCTTTTTGAGCTTCGAAAAACTATTACTTTTGAGTCAGCCCACCGCCTGCCGCATTTGCCGTCGACACATAAATGCTCGCGTATGCATGGCCACAGTTTTAGCGCCACTCTGGTCGTGAGAGGCCCTTTAGACCCTCATTTTGGCTGGGTCATCGATTACGCTGAGATGAAAAAAGCTTTCGCCCCCGTTATTGAAGAACTTGATCATCGCACTTTAAATGAAATTCAAGGTTTAGAAAATCCGACCTCAGAAGTTATAGCCCAATGGATTTATTTAAAAATAAAGTCTTTACTCCCGTCGCTTCATCAAATTATCATTGGTGAAACTTGCACAACAGAATGCCGCTACCCAGTTAGAGACTAACGACCGTCGGGGGAACATGAAAAATCAAATCACACGCATAGCTCTTACAGTTTTATTACTCATAGCAGGCACTCGCTGCACAACAGTTATACCGGTTCATGAGGGTGAGCCACCCGAGGTCTTAAGTGGAGGTAAATTTAGACTTTCACAGTTTGCCGGCTCATCTCCTGTACTTGCCACAAAAACCAATGTCGATCTAAATGAGGCGGTCTTATATCCTATAAGTGGCTATCGTTTAGGCGCCGGCCTAAGTGATAAA